>DATLAJ010000108.1 GCA_035527515.1 bacterium | reverse complement strand
GCCGATACTATTTGGCTGGCCGTGCGATAGACCTTGCTGGGAATGTGGAGCAGCTCCCGGCGGCGCCGAACTATGACATCGAGGTCATTTATGATGTTACGCCGCCCGTAACGACTGTTCCCGATCCTGCGACAAGGCTGTTGAGCGACTGCGAGACGATCGGCGTCTCCTACATAGCGCACGATGCTTACAGCCCGATCAAGACGGTCGGATTGTATTACAAGCACGAGAGTGGCGCCTGGATCGATAGTCTGCTGAGGCTGTCAAGCGAGACTGGTGAGTTCTCGTTCACGCCGCCCGAGGCGGACGGCATCTACTACTTCATCATTGTCTCCGAGGACGCGGCCGGCAACGCAGAGGCGTTTGTGCCGACCGACGAGGGCATGGCTTGGTTCATGTTCGATAGCGAGCCGCCGTATGTTGTTGCGGGCAGTCAGGAACCGGTCCCCAACGGGAGCCAGTATCCGCGAGACGCGAACATCGAGTTCACGCTGAAGGATGACGGCTACGGAGTCGGTCTGGCCAGCATCGAGGTTGAGGTCATTGACGCATACGGTCGGAACATCACAGCCTCAACGATTACGACGGTCGTGAATGATGATGGCAGCGTTGATGTAGTGTTTGAGCCTGGCAGATTCTATGCTTACGAAGATGTTATTACAGTCTATGTTACGGCTTGTGATCTGGTGCCATCTGCGGTGCCGGGCAATTGCACGAACTGCATTGAAACGCCTGACTCATGGAGCTTCTCGGTTACCTCAAGACGGGTGCCAGAGCTGTTGGATGGCTCTGTAACGCCTGAAGTCGGCTATGTGCCGGCCAACACCGAGTTCACATACGAAGTCAAGTACTCCAGCGCAACGGCTCAAGTTCCAATTACCGAGCTCGTCTATATCGACGGGACTTCTCACCAGATGGAGCTTGTGGCAGGAGATGCATGGAACGGAACCTATCAGTTCGTGACCTCAGGGTTGGCAGAGGGTCTGCATGAGTATTACTTCCTGTTCGCGACAGACAGCGGAGACCAGGCAAGATGGCCGGCAGTTGGCGCACAGGAAGGACCTACGGTGAATGCAAAGATGAGCACGACGCTGTCCTGTGGCGTTCTGCCTGAGGAGCCGAAGGTCCACGACACGCTGGTTATTTCTGGCAGTTTGGGCACCGGCGCAACCGAGGAGACGATCGAGATCAACATAACGAATCCGGTTACCTCGCTCATTGGGATGGCAGTTACTACCGACGACGGGGACTATGTCTATGAGGCGTCGGCGTCGGTCATCGGGCCTTGGTCAGTGAGCGCGTTTTGGGCTGGCAACGGCGATTATGCTTCGGTGGAGAGTTCCATCGTCGAGTTTGACGTTGGCAAGATTCCTACCTCGCTTGATCTTGCGGTTACGCCTCAGTCGATCGGGATTGGTGAGACAGTTCAAGTAACTGGGCGGCTGAATGCCGAGCCCATTTTCAACGATGGTGTTGTCTATCTTGAGTTGACCAATCCTGCTGGCGAGCGTTCTGACGACGTCGAGGTGGAGCTGTTGCCGGACGGCTCGTTCGAGCTTCTGGACTTCGATATGCTGACGCTCCTTGGGACGTGGCAGATCGCGGCCAAGTTTGATGGCACAGGCGAGTATGACGCCTCAGAGTCCGAGTTGGTGACGGTAGTCGTTACTGGCGGAGATGCTGCGGTATTGCTAGAGGGCTACTCCGACCAGACAAGGTCCCGGAACGACAGGCACCGCACGATGGAGTTCGTCTATGAGACTCTCCGGAGAAGAGGTCTGAGCCATGATGACATCTACTATCTGACCAGCATGGAGCAGTCGAAGTATGCGGATGGGCCGTGCAACGAGACGGGCTATGACGACGTCATCACGGAGCTTATCGATAGGATTCAGGCGGGCAACGCGCCCAGCACTCTGTATCTGGTTATGATGGGCCAGTCCGCAGACCAGGGTGCGTTCTTTACTCTGGAAGTGGCGGATCACTTGTCGAATGCGAAGCTGCGCAGCGATGTCGAGATGTTGAAGAGCCTTGCGCCGGCGATGAAGACAGTTGGTGTTATGGCCTTCGACGCTTCGCAGCGGTTTGCGGAGTATCTTGGCGCGATGAATGATAGTGTGTTCATCTCCACGGCCGCGGAGCCCGATGGTTACACATATCCGGACCCGGGCACGGAGAACGGCGACCTGTTCGTTGCTGAGTTCTTCTCCGCGATCGCTTCTGATAAGAGTATCGACGCTGCCTTCGATATGGCCTACGACTCGGCCAAGGTCCTCCATGAGACACAGGAGCCGATGATGTTCGATAACGCTGGCCTAGCGCCGGCCACGAGCATCGGAAGCTGGACGATCAGGGGCGACATGGCGCCGGTCATAATCGACTACGCGGAGGGCACGACCTTTGCGGACAGCGGCGCGACTCCTACGACTGTTGACTTCTGGGTCCGTGCTGAGGATGACGTCATGGTCTCGCAGGTCTATGCTCTAGTGATGCCTGAGGGCTATGATCCGGGCGCAGAGCCATTCACGAGCGCCTCTTCGGCGGCGCCTATCGCGCTTACGAGGTTGGTCGGCGGTTACTGGGCAGGCGACTTCGAGATAGCGGTGCCAGGCACCTACAAGGTCGCGTATGAGGCGGTGGACAATGTTGGAAATGTGTCCGAGCTTGCCCATTCAACTTGGGCGATGGCGACGTTGGACATCGAGCTCGAGCTCAATGGCTACATGTTCCATCCGGGTGACACGCTCCAGGTCAGCGTGGGCTACACTAATATGGGCGACGTCCCAGTTTACGTTGACCTTTACATCGTTGTCCAGATCCCAGGTAACCGCTACTTGTTCATAAACGGTATCAGCGGAAATCCGTGGGTTGTCTCCACACCTTATTGGTCAGGCTACGTGCCAGGTGGTCATGAGGACCCATTCCCGTTGCTCTTGATGCCCATACCAGAGACGGGCGGCTTGGAAGGCACATACTATTGGGCGGCGGCGTTTGTCGAGCCAGGTACCACCTGGAACATAATAGCTGTTTCGGACATTCCGTCGATGGAGATCAGGCCGTAACGCTAGGTTCGGATGAAATACGATAATCTACCGAGGAGGGGATCGGTCTTTGCCGGTCCCCTCCTTTTCTTATTCTTGGCCTCGCTGCTTCTGCCGGGCTGTCAGAGCGATGCGGACAGGCGGCAGGCGGCATACGACTCGCTCAAGGCGTGCGTCAATGCTTACTGGAAGGCGAGGGTCGCAGGTAAAGTCTGGCAGGATACCGAGGAGTGCTGCGCCTCAGTCGAGGCAAAGGAGTCAGGCGGCGAGGCCAGCAGGCGAGACCCGGTCGCCCCGCAGGTGTCCATTGAGCGCTTCGAGATCAGAGGGCTTGAGCTGAAGACAGACTCAAAGCGAGCCGAGGTCAAGGTCTGGCTGGAGTATAGCATTCCCCTCATCCCAACCTCGCTTACCAATGTCGTTACCGAACGATGGGAGCGCCGTGACCGGGTCTGGCATCGTGTTCCCTCGAACCTGAACGCTATCCTGGTCGGGGCCGGGCGAGCAGACTAGACTAGCCGCGACACTGGAGAGCCTGTCGTAGCTTGATTGTCCTACGTGGTCAACGGCGCCGATAAGGCGCCAACCTCATTCAGACCTTATCAATCGCGTGCGCCAGTGCCTCTTGCAGCCTCTCAACGCCATCTTGGAGGAGCCGGATCTCCACGGCGAGAGCGAAAACCTCCTGAGACTCGTCCCGCGATAGGTTGAAGAGCCGTGGCGCGTCCTTTTCAGTTGTCACCGTGAGATCGAAGCCGCCCGAGTGCCGGCGACCAACGAGGCGAGCTATCTCCCTTTTTGTAAAGATGTGGTGGTCGGGGAACGGCACGCCGGTCACCACTGCGCCGAGCCTTGAGAGCGTTGAGAAGAAGCTCTTGGGATGTGCGATGCCGCAGAAGGCCAGGACCTTCTTTGCGCTGAGATGGTTCAAGTGCAGCGTCTCTTGGTCGGAGATGCGCGTGAGTCCGGTGGGGCGATGGACGGAGTGGATGAGTGTGATGTCGGGGTTGTGCCGGCGGATCGCCTCGTCTGTCGCTGCCAGCTCCTCAGGGCTGCATTGGTCTGTCCGGGAGACTATGGCCACCTTCGCCCGTTCAATGGCCCACAGCGGCTCTCGAAGCAGGCCTCGCGGGAGCAGGCGCCCGTTGGCGAATGGCCACCTCGCATCGAACATCAGGATGTCTAGGTCCCTTTGCAGCCGCAGGTGGCCAAACCCGTCATCCATGACGAGCACGTCAGGAGCGAAGGTCTCACATGCAGCCCTTGCCGCGGCTGCCCTGTCTGCGCTCACAACGATGGGCAAATCGTGCAGGCGGCCCGCAATGGTCAACACCTCGTCCCCAAAGCGGGCGAGCGACTGTCTCGGCCCAAGGGCTTCGAGCTCGGCTGCCGTGAGAACTCGCACCGCTCGCTCACTGCGGCCATAGCCGCGCGAGAGCACCGCCGGGCGCTTCCCCATCTCTCGGAGGAGTTGGCAGACAAGTATGACGGCTGGCGTCTTGCCAGTGCCCCCGGCCGTGATATTGCCCACGCAGACCGTTGGACACGCCGGCCGGTGTGTCTTCAGTTTTCCGGTCTTGTAGAGCCAATTCCTGGTCATTACTCCAGCACCGTAGGCGACCGAGAATGGCTCCAGCAGACCCAGGACGGCCGTCGTTAGGAAACTGTGTGACTGCGGCAATATGCGAGCGTTCTCGTCCGCCTCAACTGGCATGGCGAGGCCCGGGTCGAGGCGAGCGAGCAGCACAGCCTTCAAGCGCGAGGCAAGCGATGCGGCCGGCCTGGACCTCACTGGAGCCTATCCTCTCTGAAGAAGCCCGAACGCTCAAGAATAGCCACGGTCCTCTCCGTCGCGCCTCGGTTGGCCTGGATGACCTTTATTGCGGCCTTCGCCATCTGCTCCCGCTTTTCGGGAGATTTCAGCACCTCGGAGATCACTCCCAGCAGTTGATCTGAGTTATCAATCTGAATCGCGGCCCCGCTGGAAACCAACGTTGCGGCGATGTGCCGGAAGTTCTGCATGTTGGGCCCAAATACGGTCGGGACGCCGCAGGCCGCCGGCTCGATCGGATTGTGCCCGCCTCGAAACTTGTTACTGAGGCTTTTCCCGACGAAGGCTACCGCGGCGGTCTGGTAGGCCCGCGCCAGCTCTCCGATAGTGTCGAGGACGAGAACGTCGAAGTCGCCCGAATAAGATGTGCCCTGCTTGCTTCTCAGGACGTAAGACAGGCCGTTTTGAGCGGCTAGTTGACCGACCTCGGGCCCTCGCTCGACGTGTCTTGGGGCGATGATCATCGCAAGTTCGGGACGTTCTCGTTTCAGTGACGCGAAGGTCTCGAGGACCACCTCATCCTCCCCGGGGTGCGTGCTGCCGGCCACGATCACCGTCCTCGATCCGTCTAGGCCGAACGATCTCGCAGCGTGCTGTCTCTTTGAGGCGGTGAGCTCTCGCGGGGATACGTCGAACTTCACCGTCCCGACGACCTCCAGATTGCGCTCCGGGGCGCCGATGCTGGCGAACCTTCTTTTGTCCTGCTCCGACTGGACCAAGACCGCGGTCAGTTTGGGAAGGATACGTCGCCATAACAGTCGTGTTCGCCAGTAGCGGCCAAGAGACTTGTCCGAGATGCGCCCGTTGACCAGCGCGACCGGTATGCCGCTCTTGCTAGCCTCATTGATGAAGTTCGGCCAGAGCTCCGTCTCCACGATTATCGCGGAGCGTGGGTTTGTCCGCCGCAGGAAGCGCCTCATCAAGAATGGCAGGTCGAGGGGCAGATAGAGCGTGATGACATCGTCTGCCAGCCGTTCCTGGGCAAATGCTTGCCCAGTTGTCGTGATTGTCGAGAGAACTATTGGCAGACCGAGTTTCTTGAGGTGCTGGATGATCTCTAGCGCCACGCCAACCTCGCCGACCGAGACGGCATGGACCAAGATCGGCCTCTGGCTGAGGCTCGCAAGCGCTGCCCTTGCTTGGCGCCTGATGAGGCCGAGCCGCTCCCACAGGTTTGCCCTGTGTTTGTGCGACCAGAGCAGAATGGGAACGGCAATTGGCGAGAGAACAATGAGGGCAGTATGGAGAAGAAGGTTGTAGATGAAGATCACGCTGCGTCATCCGTATGCTGGCAGACATCCACCAGGCTCACGTGCTCCCGTGGGGCACAGAGGTTGTCAAGAAGCCCTGCCACGCACGAGCTCCTCGGCCTGCCTCGTTATCTCAATCAATCTTGTCTGGAGAAGCTGCCTGAGCGATTCTATGGTCTGCGCATCCGCATCCTTCGGGACCTCAATCGGCTCGCCGGATACAAATGCGCCTCGACCAAAGGGGGCGGGAAGAATGAAGTTGTCCCAGCTATTGAACTCCTTCTGTCTCGAGCAGGCGTAAGTAACGGGGAAGATCGGGACGCTGGCCAGCTTGGCCAGAACAATGGCGCCTTTATGGGCCTTCCACTTGGGTCCCCGTGGCCCATCAGGCGTTATGGCCACATCTTTGCCTGTGCGCAGAACCTGTGCCATTTGCCTGAAGGCCGTTATTCCTCCCCTTGTCGCTGAGCCCCTAATGGCGTGGATGCCCAGGTGCGAGACCGCTCGGGCTATGAGCTCACCGTCTCGGTGGTTGCTGATCAGGACATAAAGGCCGTTGCCCCCGTAGGCCAGTGGCATCATCAGGAGGCGCTGGTGCCACAGAGCGAAGATGGAAGGGAGGTTCTGACGCCATCTGTCATCTATCTTCTCGAGCCCTACCGTAGAGAATCTTATCGTCCGGCCGAGTAACCTGACCAGCAGGCTTATTAGGCGAGGCGCCGTGGCAAGGACGAAGCGGTTATTGAGGCGCATCTTAAGCCCCGGACTGTGTCCTCAGTGGCTGTTCGAGGATGGGGACGTCGATGACGTTGTCGGTTTCTGGTCTAGCGGACATTGGCCAACCTCCTGCATAGGTGCTGTATGTGCTCCGGCGTTGTCCCGCAGCAGCCGCCGATCATCGTCGCGCCCGCATCGGCGAGTTTGGCGGTTTTCTCGGAGAATGCTTCCGGCGACTCGTCATAGACGGCCATGCCGTCCTGCATCCTCGGCATCCCAGCGTTTGGATACGCGACGATCGGCAGGTCGGTGCAGCCTCTAAGCGCCGAGACGACCGAGACCATGTCATCCGCGCCTGTCCCACAGTTAGTTCCAACGCCATCCACGTTCACGCCTTGCTCCGAGAGCATTTGGATGAACCGCTCAGGGCTCGTGCCCATCATCGTTCGCGGCCCGCGAGGCGTGGGCTCGTATGTGAGGTTGATGACGATTGGGAGCGACTCTTGGACGGTCTTGCCAGCACTGGCGGCGGCAATCGCCTCCTCCGGCGAGATCATCGTCTCGACCATGATCGCGTCAACGCCGCCCTCTACAAGCGCCTCGATCTGAACTGCGAACTGCTCAATCATCGCCTCGAGGGTTGCTGTGCCGAGCGGCTCGAGAAGCTCGCCCGTGGGTCCGACGCTGCCGAAAATGAGAGCTGCTTTATATCTGCCACAAGATTCACGAGCCTGCGCCGCAAGCTGTGCACCTGCGCGGTTTATCGCCACTGCCCGATGCGCTAGGCCGAACATGGACAGTTTTTTTGGGGAGCCGCCAAAAGTGTTCGTAAGGATCACATCCGCGCCAGCGTTGAGATACGCCTCGTGGATCTGCCGAATGCTGTCTGGGCGATTGATGTTCCAAAGCTCGGGGCACTCTCCGACGCCGAGCCCAGCGCTCTGGAGCATCGTCCCCATCGCGCCGTCAACGATGAGCAGCGTCTTCTTGGCAAGGAGCTCCGAGAGTCTATTGTTCAATTTGTAGGAACTCCTTGGCTTTCTGGACCGCTCCGGGAGCGTCGTCCGCGTAGCCGTCTGCGCCGATCGAATCTGCGAACTCCTGCGTTACCGGGGCGCCGCCCACCATGACAGCGACACTTCCGTTCAGACCTTCCTGCCTCAGAAGCTCTATCGTCCGCTTCATCTGCGGCATCGATGTCGTTACGAGCGAGGACAGCCCAATCACCTTTGCGCCGCTCTCTTTCGCGGTCTCAACGAACTTCTCCGGCGCGACGTCCCGGCCCAGGTTTATCACCTCGAACCCATTCCCCTTGAGCATCATCCCGACTATGTTCTTACCTATGTCGTGCAGATCGCCTAGAACCGTCCCGATTATGACTGTCCCGAGAGGCTTGCTGCCGGACTCGGCGAGAATGGGTTTCAGAATCTCCGTCGCAGAGGTCATCGCCCTTGCCGCTAGCAGGACCTCTGGGATGAATATCTCTTTCTTCTGAAAACGGTCGCCGATGACACCCATACCCTCGATCATCACGTCCAGAATCGCCTTCGCCGAGTCGCCATCTTCCAGCGCGCTTCTGACGAGCTCACATAGCCGCTCCTGCTCGCCCACTATAAGAGAATCCTTGATGCCACGCTCGTCCAATTTTAATCTCCTTCCACTCTAGCCAAACTACACAACGAGCAATCCTACATTTATCCCAGATTGAGCTGTTTCCATTTTTGATTGAGAGAATACACGAAGGCGAGTATCTCCGCCACGACCTTGTAGAGCTCGGCTGGAATCGCCTCCTCCAGGTCCAGCAGCATCAGCGCCTCGACCAGGTCAGCATCTTCCTTAATCGCTATGTCGTGTTCCTTGGCAAGCTTTATGATCTTCTCCGCCAGGTCTCCTTTGCCCTTCGCAATCAGCCTCGGCGCCTCTGGACCCCTGTGGTCGTAGGCAAGAGCGGCCGCTTTTTTGATCTTTCTCCCTTTAGCCATCGATCAGAGCCCCGCGTCGATCTCGCTGAAGTGGAGCGCCCTTTGCGAAGTGGATGCCGTGTGCTCAAGCGGCTCGGCGCCTTTGATGAACGCCTCGATTATCGCGTCGGCTGTCTTGTCAGTGGCGAGTTCCCCGGTCTTGGAATCAACCGTCCTGAACACGATGCCTTCAGGCACGGGGAAGTCATCTTCAGGCTCGTCTTTCAACGCATCTTTCATGAATTCAATCCAGATCGGAAGCGCTGCCCTCGCGCCAGTCTCGCCCTTGCCGATTGGCTTTAGCTCGTCGAAACCTACCCAAGTCCCCACAACGAGGTTGGGGCTGAAACCAACGAACCACGCATCGGCGAAATCGTTCGTTGTGCCAGTCTTGCCCGCGAGGTTGTGGCCCAGCTCCTTTGCCCTAATCCCAGTGCCGCGCTGGATGACTCCTTTTAGCATGTGGATCATAACGTAGGCGGTCTGCGGACTGAGAACCTGCTCCATATCCGGCTCCTGACCATAGAGCGGCTGCCCAGACCGGTCGGTTATCTCCTTGATGAAAACTGGTGTAAATCGCTTGCCCTCGGTCGCAATCACGCCGTAGAGGCTTGTCAATTCCAGGAGACTGACGCCCATTGAGCCGAGCGCCAACGAGAGGACCGGCTCAAGGTCTGATCTGATGCCGAGCAGCCGGGCGTAGTGAAGAGCGAGCCCGGGGCTTAGCCTCTTGATCAGGTTAATCGTGGCAAGGTTCTTGGACTTCTCAAGCGCAGTCTGAAGCGTAACTGGGCCGAAGACTTGCTCGCCGTAGTTATCCGGCTTCCAGACTGTATCTACCTCGTCCATATAGACAGGAACGTCGAGTATTATGTCGGTTGGGATCATTCCCGAATCTATTGCCGTGGTGTAGATGACAGGTTTGAAGGCCGAACCCGGCTGCCGGCGAGACTGGATAGCCCTGTTGAACTCGCTTGTTTTGAAGCTTCGGCCTCCTGCCATCGCCCTCACATAACCAGTGTGGAGGTCTATTGCCACTAAAGCTCCTTCCACCAGAGGTTCCTGGTCCAGACTGAGCGGGACGGGACCCTCGTCATCGGCATGAAAGCTGTCTCGCACCTTGACCTCAATTACGGAGCCCGTGGCTATAAGAAGCTCGTGCGTCTTGTTCAAAGCCCATTTGAAATGTCTCTTCTCTATTGTTCCCTGAATGTCCTTGCCAAACGTGACGGCAATCGCCTCGGGTGTTATTCCGGTCACCGTGGCCAGGGTGATAAGGCCCGGCCTTATATGCTGCCTGTCGAGCTCATCGTCGAGCTTGCCGCCCTCAACGGGTCCGCGGAAACCCTCCCGCTTGTCCACCTCCCTCAGCCCCCTGTCAAGCGCACTCTCAGCCGCACACTGAAGCCTCATATCGATCGTCGAATAGATGTTCAGGCCATCGCGATAGACCATGTCTGCGGGAGAAGCCCCAAAAAGCATGGTCTCCGTTTCCTGTTCATTCTCGTCTTCTAATTTCTCCGATGGCGCCTTGAATATCTCAAGGCAGCTGCGCCGGATGTGCTCGAAGAACCAAGCTCCGCAAGTCGTCTTCATTGATTTGTCCGGGTCGACAGTATTAAGAGGGGTTGCGGTCGCCTCGCGGCAGAGTTGCTCGGAGATGAGCCCCACATCCGCCATTCGCCGGATAGCGAAGTTCCGTCGTCTCTGAGCCAGGGACGGGTTCCTCAGCGGTGAATACCTGCTCGGTGCGCGAGGCAGACCGGCAAGCAGGGCGAACTGAGGCATGGAGAGCTCCTGCAGCGGCTTGCCGAAGTACACCTGTGCTGCGGCCGCGACGCCATAGGCGCCGGACCCAAAATATATCTCGTTGAGGTAGTACTCCAGGATCCTTTGCTTGTTGGCCAGCTTCTTCTCGATCTGGCAGGCGAGGATTATCTCCCTTATCTTTCGCTTGTAAGTTTTTTCAGGCGTTAGGAAGAGTCGCCTCGCCAGCTGTTGGGTGATTGTGCTTGCGCCTTGTTCGATGCGTCTTTTGCGGAGGTTCGCCCACATGGCGCGAAGGATGCCGAGCCAATCGACGCCGCCGTGTGAGTAGAACCTCGCGTCCTCCACGGCGATGATCGCCTGCTGCATGAGTTTGGGGATTCTCTCGATTGGCGTCCATATTCGTCGCTCAATGTAGAACTCGTGCACTTTGTCGCCCTTGCCGTCATAGACCAGTGAGGCGAGGCTCGGCCTGAAATCGTCGAGTATCTCGATAGATGGGAGGTTGGATGCAAGTCTTGAATACACAGCAAAGCCGGCTACGGCCCCAAGCACCACCATAATTAGGATGAGCCACGCCAGCGTTTTGATCAACTTTCTGCCCCTACCTGACCCACGCTTCGCTACCACTGCTGCCTCTCGATCTTTTCAAGCTCGCTCTTTCGCTCCGCCACCAGTGCGAGAACTTCCTCCAGCTGGTGAACATTGATAAGGGGGGAGACCTTAGCGCTCTTGGTCAGCGCCCCCTTCTTTTTAACAACTGAGCGAACCCTTCCGACCCTCAGGCCGCGTGGGAAAACTCCGCCGAATCCCGAGGTCAGCAGCGTATCGCCCGTTCTTATATCTGCCGCCGCGTCGATATAGACCATCTCGCAGAGGTTCGTGCCGGTGCCCTGGAGTATCCCCGGCGCCCTCGACCGCTGCACCAGCACCGCTATGCTGGACCTCGCGTCCGTCAAGAGCTGAACACGTGCAACGTGGCTTGAGACTTTAACGATCTTGCCTACGACACCATCGTAAGTGATGATGGGCGTGTTCCTACTAAGGCTGTCTGAAGACCCCCGGTCTATGAACACGCTGCTGAAGAGCTTGGACGGATCAACACCTATCACAGAGCAGACAAGCGAGTCGAAGCGCCTCGACTCGTCGAGCTTGACGATCTTCCTGAGGCGCTCGTTCTGAATGGCGGCTTCCATCAGCTTGGCCTTCTCGGCCTCAAGCCGTGAGACCTTCCTTTTCAACTCTGCGTTCAGTTTATTGGTGTTGACGAAATCGACGTATGTGTGGAACGTATCCCCGATGAATTCGCAGACCGTCGCGCAGGTGGATTGCAGCGGAGCGAATGTGGCCATAACGGCACGTTCGACGATGAGCGTCCGGTCAGGATTGCGAATGTCCAACGAGAGCAAGTAGATTGACGATGCGATGTAGGTTACTAGCAACACAAGAGTTCCGTGTTTACTAGCGAAAGCAGGCATGTCTCGTCCCTGGTCGGCTATCTTGACATCGCCGACACCTTGCGCAGAAGGTCGGGGTTGTTCAGCATCCGGCCTGCACCGAGCGCCACTGATGTGAGCGGGTCCTCTGATATCTTGATAGGCAGCCCTGTCTCGTCCTTCAAGCGTAGATCGAGATTCCTCAGCAGTGAGCCGCCCCCTGAAATCGTCAGACCGCGCTCGGCGATGTCTCCTGAAAGCTCCGGAGGCGTTTTCTCAAGCGCCTGCCGTATCAAATGCACGATCGAATCTACCGTGTCCTTCAGCGCTTCTCGTATCTCGTCACCGGTAACCGTAATGCGCTTCGGCACCCCTCTTATTATGTCTCGACCCTGAATCTCGACCGAAAGCGTCTTCTGAAGCGGATAGGCCGAGCCCACCTGTATCTTCACATACTCAGCCATCCGCTGCCCGATCAGTAGGTTGTGTTTTCTCTTGATATATTGCTGGATGTCGTCATCCATCTTGTCGCCTCCGAGTCGAAGCGACTGCTTGAACACCATCCCGCCGAGTGAGATCACCGCCACCTCCGTCGTCCCGCCGCCGATATCGACTATCATGTTGCCTATTGGCTCCTCGATCGGCAGCCCTGCCCCGATGGCCGCCGCCATCGGCTCCTCAACCAGATAAACCTCTGCCGCCCCGGCCTTCGTTGCCGACTCGATGACGGCCTTGCGCTCAACCTGGGTAATCCCCGAAGGCACCGCAACGATTATCCTGGGCCTGATGAAGGGCCTCGAGATTGCCCCACCGCCGTGCGCCATGCCGATGAAGTGCCGAAGCATCTTCTCTGTTACCTCGAAGTCCGATATAACGCCGTCCCTCAAGGGCCTTATCGCGAGTATGTTCTCCGGCGTTCTGCCAACCATCTCCCTCGCCTTTTTGCCAACCGCCAGGACCTTATGGGTATCGAGCTGAATCGCCACGATGGATGGCTCGCTGAGCACTATGCCCCGATTCTTCATGTAAACGAGGCTGTTGGCTGTGCCCAGGTCGATGGCCAGATCGTTTGAGAAGAATGAAAAAAGCCACTGAAACATCAAGGTTACCTCCGCCCCCGCCCAGTTGACCTGCCGGGAGTCATCCTGCTAATATGCTATATAATTCCAGCGAAATCCTAACACACTAAACTAAGCGTGAGCATGCTTGCTGTCAAGACAAGAGGTTAGTCGTAGCGACCACACAGAATGATCGCAATATCCAAGGCACATTTGGTGTGCGGTCCCTTGACGCCTCTTTCGTCCGCGGTGGCCGGATGCCCTTATTCAAGCAACAGAAATGAACCAGAGCAGATGAGGGAGAGCATTCATGGGAAGAACCATTCCGACCGGCGCTCACAAACGGGAGACGTTGTGTCCAGAGGCCCCGTGATACCTACACAGGAGGCGTTCTTGTGAGCCTTATCAAAGCGGTGCTTTTCGGGGCGCTCCAGGGCTTGACCGAGTTCTTGCCGGTCAGTTCCTCCGGCCACTTAGCTGTCTTTCACAAGCTTTTTGGCGCCGCAGTGGAGTCAATGGTTCCAATGGGCGTAATCGCCCATTTGGGGACGCTTTTAGCGGTTCTGATCTACTTCCGCAAGGACCTGGTAATGTTTGCCCGCATCCTGTCTCCCAAGACGCTGTCGAGCGTCGTCAGGAGGCCCTCTAAACTGTTCATCGCGCTGCCGCCGCAGGATGATCATGGCAGGCTGTCATATCAGCGCATCCTCGCAATGATCGTAGTCGGGACGCTCCCCGCCGCAGTCATAGGCCTTGCCTTC
Organism: bacterium; assembly: GCA_035527515.1. Lineage (NCBI taxonomy): Bacteria > bacterium. Next base: position 52,245 of record DATLAJ010000108.1, on the reverse strand, counting down.
AAGGATACGATTGAGCGGGTGTTCGCGAGCGTCAAGGTGGTTGGCGCGATGTTTCTTGTAACTGCTGCTGTGCTCCTTTTGACGAGACTGGCCCAGCAGGGCGAGAGAACGGTCTGGCACACTTGGCTGCTCAGCGCCTTTCTCATCGGGATTGCCCAGGCTCTGGCCATAACGCCAGGCATCTCGCGGTCCGGCTTCACGATCGCCGCCGGCATATTCCTCGGCCTCAGGCGGGATTTCGCGGCCCGTTTCTCCTTCCTGCTATCGATACCGGCCATAGCTGGCGCCTTCGTGCTCGAGTTCGGCGACATCGCTCGTGCTCTGAGCACCCAGGGCGCGTTGGAAATGGTCTTGATATTCCTTGCCGCTTTTGCGATTGGCTACGTCTCAATAGCAGTCCTTCTGCGTATCGTCAGCCGGGGCAGGCTGCATCTGTTCGGTCTTTATTGCCTCGCCGCTGGAGTATTGACGCTCTGTCTGGTCTAGCAGCGCTGAAGCACCTGGCTGACGCTGGGATGGACTAGCTGAGGCTGTCCCTCATCTGATCGAGAGCACGCCGCAGCGAGGCGGTGGTTTCGCGCCTAACGTTGGGCCTCGCCGCAATCTTCGGAAAGTCATGCTTCAGCAGCAGGTCCATCTCGCTTCGGTTGAGCTCCTCTTGCCTCAAGATCATTTGCAGCGATTCGGGGGTGATCTGGTCTGAGATGGCAAGCTCGAGGCACCTCAGCGCGTTGAAGTAGCCGTGAACGTTGCTCACTCCTTGGCAGAAGAGCGAGATCGCCTGTTCCGTCTTGCCCGGCTGGGAGAGGAGCTCGTCAAGGTCTTTGAGCGAGATCATCGCTCGCACGAGCTCGCTAAGCACTTTTTTGCACTTGCCGGCGCCGCCCGAGAAGCTCGCGCTGAGGAATGTGATGAAATCGGTCTCCACAGTGAACTTGAGGCGTGAGAGAATGCCGGAGAAATAACGGACGCGCTGGCCGAGCGTCTGGGACACAAGCGCCTGAAACGGCTCGAAGTACGACAGCGATATGAAGCTTCTTTTGGAGCCTGACTTGGCGCTGATTCTGCTCCTCAGTCTGGCCTTGTGCAGGCCGAGCTCGAGCTGAGTGTCGATCATATCCCGGAACTTAACTACGTTCAGTATCTCGGCGCCCTCGCCCTTTACACCCGCCTTGTAGGGCCTCAGCAGCGCGCTCATCACCGGCTCGTTAAGCGTCTGCACGGGCGAGCTCTTCGCTGCTTGCCGATCTCCTAAAAGCCTGTCGAGGTCAACAAGATTTAACATGTTGTCGTTCCCAAGCGCAAACGTCCGCGAGGCGCCCATCTCCCTCGCCCGGGCGAAAAACGCATCCTCGCCCTTCTGGTGAAGGTATCGCACGACCTCATTGACACTTCTTAGGCTTGAGGCCAAGCCATCCTCCCTCGGATTCCGAAGCGACTTGGTTACGCTGGGCCTGATCTCGGTCAAAAGACCCAACGCCCTCCTGTGTTGTGAGAAATACATCACGTCGTCGCACAGGTTGAACAGAAGAATCCGTTTGAGAAACCAGAAGTGGGAGAGGAACTTCTCCCTGATGTTCGCTAGGGTCGTCCTGATCTCGCTCGTGTCGGCCTCGCCGATCTCTGCGTATGTCTCTATTAGCAGATTGATGCTGGACATACACGACAGGAGCCGCCTGCTGAGCTTGGCGCAGATCTCCTCGAGGCTCTGCTTCTTGCTGCATCGATGGACCACGTTTTCAATGCTGAACGGCTCGTTGGAGCGGACAACGACGTGCGTCATCTTGGAGAACATCTTGCCGAGCTCGTCAAGGCTTCTGATAGCTTTCTTGTTCGCCTCCATAAACGGGCTATATCGCTTGACGAGCTGTCGGAGCTCTTCTCTTGGGCTGCGAGCTGTCAAGCTGTTGTCCTCTTTGTTTTGGCTGCGATGAGCTTTGCGACTGGGACCATGATCGGTGGGCAGCATATCTCGGTGATTCCGAGGTCAAGCAGCCTGCGGAGGCTGTATTCGTTTGAACAGTGGGTTCCGGCCACAAGTATGCGTATGTTTGGATTGACGCTTTTGGCGGCCTCGACCGCGTGCCTAATGATTCTCTCCGTGCTTTTCTGTATCACCCTGAACGGGTCCCCGTAGAACCAGCCCCGGTCAACGTATGCACCGAGGAACTGCCTGGCATCTTCCCGGACGATGTGGTGCGTGGATGTCGTTAGTTTGTCGGACCTGATCACCACCAGGTTGGTGTGGGGAGCGAGCTTGTCCATCTCGAAAGCGATCCCACTTATCTCCACAATTGGCGCCACATCGTAGTGAAGGTCCGCCTGACCGAATTCGGACGCGATCCTGTCGGTGAGGTCTCGCACGTAAAGGAGCTCGCCCACAACGCATATATAGGGCACAAGTATCTCGACGTGCATCTGTTTGTCTTCAGACTGAATCTTCTGCATGGCGGAGAGTATCGCCCTAATCTCTATTTCGTAAATCTGTGGGAGCGTCGTTGCCAGCCGCACGCCCCGCCTGCCCAGGATCGGGTTGTAGTCCTCCTGCCGTCTCTTGTGCTCTCTGATTATTCTCACCATCTTCTCGATCTGGCGGCTGCTCAGACCCACATCTTTGGCCTCTAGAGCCTCGCCATTCCTTGCACTCAGGATATACTTGGCGAGGTTGATGACATCGAACCGCTCCTTGGGGAAATACTCATATATCGTGTGCTTGCAGAGCCTGATCGCGATGTAGTTCTCATCGATGGTCTGAAACACGCGCAGGAAATCCCTCTTTAGCAGTGAGTGTAGCCGCTTGCGGGCTCGTGGCTCGTCTGGCGTGCCTACGCTAAGCACAAAGTCGCATAGCGCGAAGTTGACCGATTTCTTGAAGAAAAGGACATCACTTCGGAAGTTGGCCACGCCGTCCGCACCGAGCCTCTTGGCCGTTGCATAGGTCTCATAATCCTCCACCTGGGCATAGACCTTTATGTCGCTGTGCCTAGCGACAAGCTCGCAGAAGCGCTCTGCCAGCGGGTCCTTGATGCCAGAAATGCGGATCTCCATCTGGTCCTCGTAGATAAGCCCGTGGTGAGCGTCTATTGAGACGATGTCGCCCTGTTGCAGGACCCCAGGTCGTATCCCACTGTCTCCATACTTGATGGTGCGGGCCACGGGGTCGATCTCGAGCTTCGCCTTGACGATGCTTGGCCGACCAAGATAGCGTGCGTTCAGCGTTGCGTGCGAGAGCACATTCCTTTGCGAGGAGATGATCCCATCCGCAGCCTCCACGGCTGCCATGTCTGATAGAAGTAATCGAGCACAGCAGAAAATGACCGGCTCGTTTTTGGACTTGAACTGCCTAATCTCGTCAATGTTGAAGCAAGCTCTGCCGGTCGCGTAACCCGGCACGAGCGGGCTGCCCTCGCCGATCAACTTCATTGAGCCCGGAGGCGTGCAGGTTACGGTAGCCGAGAGAACCTGCTCGAGCTGCCTCGGGTCTGTTCTGGCGATGACGTCAGTATCGGATGCGATGCCCTCCTCAATCATGTCCAGCTGTGCCCGCAAGAAAGCAGCAGGTGCCATCTTGGCCGGCCTTGCCTGAAGAAGATAGAGCTTCCCAGATTCAATCGTGAACTCAATATCCTGAACGTAGCCAGACACGCTCTCCAGCTTCCGGGCGATCTCGGCGAGCCTCTTGCAGATGTCAGGATAGGCCGAGTGGAGGTCCTTCACGGCACCCGCCTCGCCCAGGTCCCTGACGACGTCGTCCCCCTGTGATTGCACGATAATCTGTCCGAAGAGTCGTGTTTTCCCCGGCGCCTCGGCAGGCTGGCCGGTAGAGGGATTCCTGCTGAACACGACGCCACTGCCGGACCTGGCATCGAGGTTTCCAAACACCATTCGCTGAATGGTTACCGCGGTCTTGACAGGCTCCTGAATGTAGTTGGTGCGCATGAACTCGCGCACCTCCTCGGTCCTTGCCGACAGCATCACTGCTATCACGGACCTGCGCAGCGCAAGCCAGGGGTCATCGGGGACTGGGCAAATTGCCAGATATTTATCGATCGCTTTCGCCAAAGAATCAGGTCTGTTGCGGCCCTGATCCCCAAGTATGTCCCTGAGCTGTCTTCTCTTGATCCGGTAAACCGCGCTGCCGTAGCCCTCGATGAACCTTCGGAAGGAGTCAAGCAGGAATCTCTGCCGTCCGTCTGCGTCAGCCAGCTGGCCAAACATCTTCCTCCTGAGGCCCACGTTGCAGATGGTTTCCATGAGCCCGGGCAGCGAGACCGTCCCGCCTGACCTGACCGAGACAAGCAACGGGCGCCCGACCTCTCCAAATAGCAGGTTGCTCTTCTTCTCGATCCAATGGATGCCCCTTTCGATGCCTTCCCACAGACTATCGGGCAGCAACAGTCGCTCCATCACGGCGCTGGGCGGCAGGTTTGATGAATCGACTTCCGAGAGCACTCCGGCGTTCAATCTGTTGAACTCGTCGGTTACCGAAGTGGGGATGACGAAACCGTCTGGGCATGGCATCCCAAGCTCGCATAGATGCACGAGGCCAGCCGCCTTCGCGCCAAGTACAGCGATGCGTCGTCGCTCGTCGCATTCCAGGTAACCCTCAGGCATACCCTGATAGAATCTCACAAGATCGAAGTCGCCCATTCCGCTCACGATTGGCCTGTAAAGCCCTCGTCTCGTCCGCAAAGCCATCTCAAGCGCTCATCATCTTTGTGCGCCTCGATAATCAAAACAGAGCTTGACCCGATGATCAATCACCTTGCACCTATGGGTTTGACCCAGGATTGTAGGTAATCCAGCGCTTATGCGATGAGGGCTACATAGATGCCGCCCAGGTCGCGGTCTGCAACACGCATGAGTTGCACATTGCCTCATCGCCCGACTTCAGTCGAGGCGATGCGAGAAGGCTATCATGATCGTAAGCCCCGAATTCATTCGGGGCGGCCTGGGGCACGCGACCGCTCTCCTCATCCTTTCCCTGTACATGGGCATTCTGGGAGGGAGGAGGAGGCGCCTCGCCTTCTGAAGCCACCCGACTCGAAGTCGGGTGTTAGGATAATGAGAGCCATCTATATCGCCGCGTTAAAACGCGGCCGAGGTCAGTGCGACACTCCACCTACAATCCAGAATCGCACCCGCGCTCAAGCGACCTCGGGCGCGGCCCGATAGCGCCGAGGCGCAAGGCCAACATTCTGCGCCTCGCGGTATGTGCTTGACGGCGGCATCTGTGTCTGATAAGCCTTTCGGCCATGGATCCGGTTTCGCATGTCGTCTGGGGAATTGTGGTAACGAATCTCTTGCCGGGGCCTGATGCGACGTTGCCCAGGGTTGCGATCGCATCTGCCGCGGCCGTCGTGCCAGACCTGGATTTCGTTACTAAATTCTTTAAGAATATCTACTTCTTGAAGTATCACCACAGCGTTACGCACTCGCTCGTGAGCGTGGCGGCCGCCGGTTTCGTCATCGCATGGCTGGGATGTCTCATCTTCCCCGGTATCGGTTTCTGGGAAAGCTATCTGGTCGCGCTCGTGGCCGGGGCGAGCCACTGCGTCCTTGACCTTATCATGCACGGCACCGGGGCGATGGTGTTCTGGCCCTTCTCGAGACGGATGCTCACCGGCAGCCTTCTGTTAGGATTGAACCCCAAGACCTCTCACGCGCGATGTCATGAGAAGTCGCTCCGGGTCTGCACAGTCTGTCAGCTTCACAGCGCCATCAAGGCCCCCATGATGCGGCTTGGCGTTCTGGCGGCCGTTGTCTCGACATTTGCCGGCCCGCTGAGGTTCGGCCTCGCGCTCGCAGGCGCCATACTTGGCCTTCTCTATCTGTGCCTGTGCTACTTGCAGAAGAGAAAGGTGAGGCGCATAGCACTGGGGCTTGTCCCAGCAGCGGCCGACGTTCGGGCATTTCCCGCCGACTTCTCGCCCTTTGAATGGCTCGCTGTATGCGCCGTGCCTGATGGGTTCCGGCTGCTTTGGCTGAACTCGCGCGTGGGCCAGCCGCGGGCCATCCGGACATTTCCGAAGTCCGCATCCTCGCTCGCTGTCGAGAGGTCCAAGTCAACGAAGACCGTCCGGGAGTTCCTTTCGGCCTGCATCGTTCCGTGGGTCTTTGCGATTGATGACGGGGATATTGTCCGTGTTCAGTGGCAGGACCTGAGCTACGCTCTCAGCGACTCGATTGATTTCTACGCGGCGCGGATCACGATGCGGCCAGATCTGTCGGTCATTAACGAGGACTTCCGCGAGCGCTGGCCAGACGTTTGGCGAGCAGAGCGTCAATCTGGTCCGGATTAGTTAGAGGCGATTCTTGGGCTAGTTGAGCCTGAGCTCCGGCCAGCAGCGCACGAGGTTGCCGCTGCGGCCCTTGACGCGGAGGTTCAAGTAGAGTCCCTCGATGTATGTGCCGTCTCCGGTCGGGATGTGCGGCCAGGGCACGCTCTTGAGGCCTTCGCTGTCCGTCGCTATCACCTCAACCAGATAGAGCCCCGTGGCGACGCCCGACAGATCGTCGAACTGAACTTTCGCTGACCACTCATAAGACTCGAGGCCCCCCAAACTCGCGGCCATCCGCACCATAGGGAAGGTAAGAGCAGTTCCGGGGATTCTCGCACTGCAAGATGCGATCGCACCCGGGTCGGCCGGGTTATCGCCGTCAAACACGTAGGCTCTTACAACGAAACTGCCGCTCTCGGCCGCAAACATCGCGTTCTGTGAGATGCCGGCCCCAAACACTATCGGGTGCTTCGCTCCGTCAGCGATGAGGCTGCTTACTGGGCCGGGCTCTGTTCCCGGAGCCGTTAGTTTGGCCGTGAAGATGCCGTCGCGAGCCGTAGGATCGTCTCCCTCGCCGCGGTCGTTCAAGGAGACCGACAGGTCAATGTCTGAGTAAAAAGCCCTGATGACATCTATAAAGGATGGGCCATAGGGCAGCGCCACGACTGCGATGTTGCCTGTGATGCCGCCGTCGGGGCTGACCTTGAGATATGAGTCCAGCGTGCCTGCGACATTGAATGCCGGGTATTGCGCTGGCGCGATCTCGATGACGTTCACATAGTCGGAGACCGTAGTCTTCTCGATGACTATCGTGGTTGGATTCTGTGCGTCAACGCCGTAGGTAAGCGGCCTCTCGGGGCAGGATATGTCGAGAGTGTGAAAGTCGCCCTGGGGGAATGTGCTAACCTCCCAGACCTCGGGCGGGACAGTCGTGTCGTAATTCAGTTCAGGCGCGGCGAGGTCTATTTTGACCCATGCAGGCATCGTGTTGGGATTCGTCGATTCGTCTGTCGTTACGTGGGTCAATCCGGGCACGCTGTGATAGCTGCTGCCGATCGCAAGCGGGAAATCAGTCATTTTCCAGTCCGAGACCAGTATCTCTCCCTGACGCGTCGGGTCCGCCGTAGGCACGTGCAGCATTAGAGCGATCTCCTGCTGGCCGGTGGCAACGTCCGAACGCTCGGGTTTTGGCTGGTAGCCGATCGAAAACGGCGTCTCGTCAGGCGCCCTGTCATAAAGAGTAACCCCAATCGATGTCGGATCGAGGCGCGACAGCGTCTTGTCGAAGATGCTGGCGACCATCTGGAACGTGTAGTATGCCTCCCTGCGGAGCTCCGGCAACATGTAGGGCCTGTCGGGGGTGAGAGTGCAGCCGGAGTTCGTGTGCGTCCTATTGATTAGGCCGTAGTCCGCGCCAGTTGCCCCCGCATCACCCTCTTGCAGCTGCCAGTGCGTAACGTGCACGTTGGCGTAATAGCAGGTCATGTCTGATCGGGAGAGATACTTGGCCATTCTCACGAAGCCGCGCATCTGGTCTCCGCACGGGTCATTGTAGTGGAACGGAGCGCAGTCCTCCGTATTGTAGAGCTCTATCGAGCCAGGCTCCTGACCGGTTACCGCCCCGATTCTCGCCCTGAGGTCGCCCACCTGCTTCAAGAAACCCTGGGTCGGCGCCCCCAGGCTCGCGTAGTGAGTGAACATCGAGCATAGCCCGTAGTCGTCATCGTCCGGCGCGTATTGATGAGGCGAGGGGACCTCAAGCTCGGGCGCCCCGAGATACCGTTCCGCAGCCGAACGCCAGACGCCAGAACGGAACCCGTGGAAACCATAGCCATCGATGTAGGTCCTGAAGAACTCCTGCGTTGCACCTAACGCCGCCATCTGCTGGACGACCGCCTCAACGTAAGGCACGTCGCAGCCGCAGGTAGCGCCGAACAGCAACTTAGCGTGAGGTGTAAGGCGCTTCATAAGAGGAGCCGCGTTAAAGAGCATCTCAGCGTAGAGCCTTGTCATCTTCCTCCAGTCCTCCTCGCCTGCATAAGGCGGATACGGTCTCCAGAACTCCGACTTGCAGAGGCAGCTCTGTTCGTTGGAACTGCCGCTGGGGACCCAGTTCTCCTCCTCCCAGACCATCCATCCGTCAACGTATTGGCCGTAGTATTCCGCGACCTTCTTGCAGTATTTGAGGAATCTCGCAAGCCATTCCGCGCAGATGTAGGTCGTCTCGATATGGCCTATGTCGGGGTCCTCGTCGTCGTAGGAGGTCCTGCCGCCAGGATCGTCGGCCGAGCGAACGTAGAAGCACCATCTCTGCTCGCCGTCGCACGAACTCGACGCGTCCGGAGTGTAGAGCCAGTCCGGATAGAACAGCGGATTGCTGAACGACAGCGTAACGAGCGTCTTGACCCCACGGTCGTGGCATTCCTTGAATGTCTCGAGCGTCTCGTTGTCAACGTCGGAGAAGACCGGCTGCCCCGACACGTTGGTTTGGCCCTGCATCGCTGCCCACGAAAGCGGAGTGTCCCAGTGGGAGACGATGAACCAAGCGGCGCCAAGCTCGAACGCCTGATCTCGCAATATGCGGCCATACCGCGACTCGGAGCCCTTGTAGGGGAAGGATAGCGCCACCCCAAAATGGTTCTCGGAACCCTCACCCGAGGCGAGGAGCCTGAAGTGCCTCGCCCAAGATAGACCGCTCGGGAGTAACGTCATAAACGTGACCAAGAGAGTTAAGATAATGGGGAATATCTTGCGCCTCATGTAAGCGACCTCCTTATTGTGGCTACTACTTGCCGGATGTGAAGGCTCTCCATTCTGATCCATGCTTTACGAAGCTTTTTAGGTCAACTCCAGCGCCCACCGCCTATGTCCGGCGAGACTAGAAACAATCATCATCCTACTTGACGAGGCGAGCCGTTTCAACTGATTGGGCGCCGAGCTCTTGGGAGCGCTCTTTCAGGCAGGAGTTTTCGCATTTTTGGGGAGAGGAGTGTTGGGTTGCAGGCCGCAAGGCGGTGATTTGGGTGTGCGAGAACTGGAATCGGCGAGCTGGACGCCGCCAGCCCCAACGGGGCTGAATGTGAGTAGCCCCACGTGCAACGTGGGGTTACGGGCGTGCCCAAATCCGTCTTGGCGACCCCAACGGGGTCGAACAAATGGACAGAGCAACGACATCGTTCGACCCCGTTGAGGTCGCCTTTCAGGAGGTTTGGGGCCACCTGTCCGTAGGCTGGGCCTGCGGCCGGCGCCTACGGCTACTCAACTTAATCCCCTTGCGGGGATGCGGGAAGAACGCCGTCAGTTGGGCAGGCCCGGGCACGATTACGAGAACTCCTCCTTTCAGGCGCTTGACTTGAGAATTGGAGCTGAATAGCCTGTTGTCATGGCAGTCTCACTCAATTCATTGTTTGCGAGGCAGGTGAAGCGATGAGCAAGTATCTTGGCCCTATGAGGCGCACAGCGGTCAATCTGTTGCTGGCAATGGCGGCCCTCGTTGTGGCGCTGTCGCTTGCAGAGGGAGTTCTGCATATTGTATCGGGTCCGACTGTTCCGCCGACGGGAACGCAGTTTTATCAATATAATCCCCAGGTGGGATGGAGCAAGATTCCTGGCAAAGAGGGTTGGTTTGTTTGCCCTGAATACACGGTTTACAAGAAGATCAACTCTAAGGGGCTAAGGGGGCCGGAATGTCCGTATGAGAAGCCTGAGAACGAATACCGAATCCTCTGCCTCGGGGACTCGTTCTCCGAGGGCTATGCGGTTGAGCTTAAGGACCTTTTCACAAACCTGCTTCAGGATGCTCTGAACGGAAGAAACGATGGCCGGAAGTATCGCGTGATCAACGGCGGTACCGCGGCCTACAGCACAGACCAGGAGCTTTTGTTTTACGAGACCGAGGGCCACAAGTATCATCCGGACCTCGTGGTGCTTCTTTTCTGCTTGAACGATGTTTGGTTCAACACGCGAGATCAATACCCTCCGAAGCCGAAGCCGCTATTCAAGCTCGAGGACGAGAAGCTGGTGCTTACGAACTCGCCTGTTCCACGGGCGGACGTGTTTCCAGAAGAGACTGGCCCGCAAATGCCTCGCCAGCAGCTTTCGGTCGCGTCGGTCAAGGAATGGCTCAATGAGCACTCTCGTATCTATTCCTTCGTGAGGTCGCGGATCAAAGGCAGTTCGTGGCTCAACAGGGCCGCGGTCTGGCTCGGGCTCTCCCACGGCTTGGGAAAGTCCAGCGGGCCGGCGGCGAGCGGCCTGCTCGTCCTGGACGAGAGCGCCCCGGCCGCGCCTCTGCCAGACGTTTACAAGGTGTGGTATAAGAGCCCACCGTCAGAGATTCAATACGCCTGGCAAGTAACCGAACTTATCCTGGCGAGGCTCAGAAGATCGGTCGAGGCGAACGGGGGCCGACTGCTGGTTTTCTATATCCCTGACAAGGGGAGCGTGGAAGAAGACGGGATTGAGGGGACCAAGCGCAATTATGGTCTTACGGATGAGCTCTTTGACCTCGACGAGCCAGGCAAGAGGGTGAAATCCATCTGTGAGAAACTCTCTATCCCCTGCATGAAGCCGACTGACGTGTTTCGGAGCGAGGCACGGCGCCTCGCCGCGAAGGGCCAGTGCTTGCACTTCAGGTTCGATATGCACTGGAACGCGAATGGGAACGCCCTTGCAGCTAAGCTGCTTCTTCAGCGCATTGAGGCGGAGTTTCTGCCTCAGGGCAAGAATGCGCTTTGAAGTAGTTCTGGCTTTTGCTCCGTATTCATCTCTTGGCGGGAGCCGAGCTTGACAAATGTGCGGGGCTGATTAAAACTCTATGGATGATGAACCATAGATGATCGTCATGTTTGAGCATTGATCGTTTTCTTTGGAGGGTGAGGCAATGAGTAGGCTTAGGTTATTGGCAGTTCTCTTCGCGATTGTCCTGCTGTCGTCGGCGCAGGCTCTGTTTGCAGAACACGTTGACCTCGCGATAGACACGAATCAGGAGGTCTATCACGCTGGGGATACTTTTGAAGTCTATGTGTCGCTGGAGAATTTGGGCGATGGCTTCAATGCGCAGCTTTATGTGGCCATCGACTACGGTGGTGTTCTATTGTTTTTGCCTGGTCTGAGCACGGATGCGGCGCCTCTTATATCAGCTTACTGCCCTGCGGGAGCCAGCTTGTCCGATGTGATGGTGTTCTCGGTCTCGCTTTCGGAGGGCGTCCCGGAGGCAGACTACATTCTGAAGGCGGCCGTGCTCTCGGGGGATACCTATACTGTTGAGAGCCAGATCGCCCAGTGCAGCTTCTCGTTTGAGTCGGGAGGCGTGGAGATAGTAAGCCGAAACGACTATCTTCCTTTGGCGGAAGGTTACAGTTGGACCTATTTCGCCGAGGGCAGTGGAGAGAGTGGCCAGGGCACCGCTGTCGTTGAGGATGCGCAGGCGGATGGGGACATCTATGAGTTCCACGTTTTTCAGGAGGGCGACACTGACGTCGAGCTGATTTTCTTGGACGACGGTGGCGACATCTACGTCCGCGACGTGATTATCGATGGCGATTCGAGCTGCTCAGATGACCAGCTGATTCTACCTGCTGACCTTGACGAGGGCGACCATTGGACAGTTCAGTTTACTGCCGAAGGCTTGCCGATCACGGCGACGGTTACCGTGGAGGGTCAGGAGGACGTAAGCGTTCTGGCAGGTGATTTTGAGGATTGTTGGCGCCTTCAAGTTGGGACGTTGTTTGATATTGTCACGGGAGACCTTTGGTTTGCCAAGGACGTTGGGCTTGTCAAGGGGAGTTTTTCTGCATCCTTTTATGGCCTCGGGACTTTGGAGCTACTGGACTACGAGCTCGATTAGGACTGACGTCCGCCTCATGCATCGAGCGGACGGCCTCCCGCGTTTGGTCAAGATTTCGCCTATTCTTGTGCAAAAGAGTAAACGATAGCTAGAAATGGCACGAGGCCTTGACTTAAGTTGGCCGATTCGCCATATTCAACAACTTGAGTTCTGCTGGCTTTGCTCTGTGTAGGCTGTTTATGCAGAAGGAGGGTGCTTGTTGTCCGTGATAAATAGGGTGGGATGCCTTGATGTTTTATTTGTGTGTGGAGTCGCAGGATAGTGCGTAGCCGCTTTTACACGGTGATGATAATTCCGGACGCCAGGTCCCATGTCCGGACTGTTCTTCTCAGGCGTGGGTGGATACTACTGGTTCTGGCTTGTCTGTTGGCAGCCATAGCGGGCGTTGGGCTGCTTGTCAGGGCGCAGCTGATTGCGAGGGAGCGGATCGCGCAGGTTGAGGCGCAGGTCGCTCGACTCAGGTCAGAAGGTGTATCTACCCGGCAGATGGCGCAGCTTTTGGGCGATGTGGACCGGATGAAGATGCGGGTCTCGAGGGTTGACACTAAGGCTGCCCAGATCGAGACGATGATCGGTCTGGACGGCGAGCTGGCTGTTGGTGGGCCTGACAGCGGTCGGCATTCGGACGCTTTCTCGCGCTACTACAATGGTAAACAGAAGGAGCTTTTGGGGGAGATCTCGGACGAGCTGGGCATGCTCGAGGCGAACCTGGACCGTCAGAGCGCACGGGCGGACCTGCTCATGTCATACCTTAATGAGCACAAGAAACTCCTAGCCTCGATTCCATCGATAACGCCGATTGATGGCGGATGGCTGTCGTCTGGCTATGGGTACAGGCGGGACCCATTCACTCATCGAAAGGCATTCCATCATGGCGTCGATATCGCTTGCCCGGTAGGCACGCCTGTTTGCATTACTGCTGATGGCGTAGTCGCGAGAGTGAGGTGGTATTCGGACTGGGGCTATGCTGTTGAGGTCGATCATGGGAACGGCTTCTCAACGTGGTATGCCCACTGCTCTAAGCTAACTCGGGAGCGCGGCGACCGGCTCGAGCGGGGCGATGTCATCGCGCAGGTTGGCTCCACGGGCAGAAGCACGGGGCCTCACCTGCACTACGAGGTCCGGATCAACGGCAAAGCGCAAAACCCCATCTACTACATGCTCGACAGGAGATAGCCGCCCGCCCCGTCCACGAAACACACGAAGACACACCAAGGAGAGAGCTCCGTGTGTCTGTGGTTCACTCCCTGCTAGATATAAAAGACATTCTGGGCGCCATGCCCGCTTTTGGGGTTCACGACATAACGCCCGAAATAATAGGGTGTGGGAATAGGACCAAGCCACATACATAGCCACGTTGCTCGGGCCTTTTCGGTATAGACCTGGCGCATTGGACAATCTGGCTCTTTCTGCTATGTTTGCAGGCAGAACAGGCGTCTTCTTCGGTGTGGGATAGAGCAACCATTGGATGGTCATGGTTGAGAAAAGAACTGTCTTGTCCGATCATGCTTTAAGGCAGATAGAGGAGAGAGGTATAAGCAAGAACGAGGTGCTAGAGGCTATTGATAAGGGCGAAAGAGTCCCTGCAAAAAAAGGACGACTGTCGTTCAGGCTCAACTTCGACTTCAACAGGCGTTGGGGCGGGAAATACTATGCGGTCAAGCAAGTGGTTCCCATTGTTGTTGAGGAGAAGGAGAGATTAGTCGTGGTTACGGTTTATGCTTTCTATTTCTAGGAGGGGCGCTGATGAGAGTAAGTTATGATCCTAAGGTCGATGCAGTTTACCTCCGGTTCGTGGAGGGCAAGCAGGAGGTTACGACGCTGCGCCTGAGTGAGGACGTTGCGATCGACTGCGACTCTAAGGGTGGAATCGTGGGGATTGAGATACTTTCCGCGCATGAATACCTGAGATTCGCGGGGGACCAGCCGCTAATGCAGTTCGAGAACCTCGCGGTCGAACGAGTCGGCGTGTCTTGAAAGGCGCCTGGCGGACAGCCTCTGGAGGGTTGGGACGACAGGGCTGGCCCCTTGACTCACCTGGCCCAAAGTCGCTCGATAAGTTCCGCCTTGTCGATCTCGATACGGGCTGCAATATCTGTCAGTATCTGTTGGGCCGATAGCCAACCTTGCCAGGAGTCTCGCCAACTCCTGCCCGCTAACTCCCCTGGGGAGCCTCACGGGGTCAGGACCTCCCTGCGAATCACATGTAACCGGATGACGGTTGGCATCTCGTCGTCATCGAAATGACAGCGGACTGCCTCCGCGACCCTCTCTTTCAGCTTTTCCAGGTTGTCCGCCTCCGTGAAGATCGAATGGCCGAGAGCCCACGCCTCATAGCCGCCCTCCGGTGACTCTTTTACTTGGGAGATGCTCTCCTTTGGCATTTGCTGTTTCTCCTCGAGAATCGGCAGAGACTGAGCGTCAGCTGAACACTATATGCAGTAGTGCGTATCATGGGAGCCTGCAAGTTCAAGCGCCGTCAGGCTGAAAAGGCCATCCTACAGTCCAAGCATGGGAACCGCTCGACTGATGCGTTTTGCAGTGATTATGGCGATTGGTCTTTTGAGGGGACATAGTATAATAGCGCAGTTACTATCAGTGGCGTTCCCCTGTGGGGGATTAGTGAGGTGGTTTTGGGATGTTTAGCGCCATTTTAAGCAAAGTTTTCGGGACTCGGAACGAGCGGGTCCTGAAGCGGATGTCCCAGGCTTTGGACGAGATCAATTCTCTGGAGGAGGGTATCTCGCAGCTTTTGGACAGTGAGCTGATGGCGAAGACGGATGCGTTTCGTGGCCGGCTGGGTGATGGCGAGACGCTCGATGACATCTTGCCGGAGGCTTTCGCCGTCGTCAGGGAGGCGGCGAAGCGGACGGTGAGTATGCGCCATTTTGACATGCAGATGATCGGCGGGATTGTGCTTCATCAGGGCAAGATAGCGGAGATGGCGACCGGGGAGGGCAAGACGCTCGTGGCGACGCTCGCAGCGTATCTGAACGCACTTACTGACAGGGGCGTGCATATCGTTACGGTGAATGACTACCTTGCGAGAAGGGACGCGGTCTGGATGGGCCCGGTTTATGAGTCGCTAGGGCTTTCGGTCGCTGCGCTTCAGAACGATATGGAGTATAAGGATCGTTTGGCCGCCTACCAATCCGACATTATTTACGGGACGAACAGCGAGTTTGGGTTCGACTATCTGCGGGACAACATGCGGCACGACGTGAGTGAGTTTGTCCAGCGAGGCCACAACTTCGCGATCGTGGATGAGGTGGACAGCATCCTGATAGACGAGGCGCGAACGCCGCTCATTATCTCTGGGCCATCAGAGGAATCGACCACAGGATACTACGAGGCGGACCGGGTCGTTCGTCGTCTGCACAAGGACCGGGACTTCGAGGTTGACGAGAAGGCTCGGAGTATAACGCTGACGGAGGCAGGGATAAAGTCGATAGAGACGCAGCTTGGGATCGATAACCTGTATGCGCCGGAGAAGATGGATTTTCTTTCGTATATCAACCAGGCGCTTAAGTCACGGTTTTTATTCAAGCGAGACGTTGACTACGTGGTGAAGGATGGAAAGGTCATCATAGTTGACGAGTTCACGGGCCGGATCATGCCTGGCCGGCGGTATTCGGACGGTCTTCATCAGGCATTGGAGGCGAAGGAGGGCGTTCGCGTTGAGAGCGAGAACCAGACTCTGGCGAGCGTCACGATCCAGAACTATTTCCGGATGTATGAAAAGCTTTCTGGGATGACGGGGACCGCCGACACTGAGGCGTCGGAGTTTTACAAGATATACAAGCTCGAGGTTGTGGTGATTCCTACGAATAGGCCTCTGGTCAGGGACAGTCAGCCGGACGCGATTTATTTGACGGAGGGGGAGAAGTTCGAGGCGGTCGTGGAGTCGATAGAGGGGCTTCATGAGAACGGTCGGCCTGTTCTTGTTGGGACGACTTCGGTGGACAAATCGGAGCGGTTGAGCCGGATGTTGAAGAAGCGGGGGATCAAGCACTCGGTGCTGAACGCGAAGCACCACGAGAAGGAGGCTGAGATTGTTGCCGAAGCAGGCCAAAAGGGGGCGGTAATGATAGCGACGAACATGGCGGGCCGGGGCACGGACATCGTGTTGGGCGAGGGAGTGGCTGAGTTTGGCGGGCTTCACGTGCTCGGGACTGAGCGGCACGAGGCACGGCGCATCGACAATCAGCTGCGTGGTCGAGCTGGTCGTCAGGGGGACCCGGGCTCCTCGAAGTTCTTTCTGTCGCTTGAGGACGATCTCCTCAGGATATTCGGCGCAGACCGCATCAAGTCGCTGTTGCTGCGGCTGAAGGTTGAGCCCGGCGAGCGGCTGGAGCATCCGTTGCTGACGAGGGCGATTGAGACAGCTCAGAAGCGGGTCGAGGCGCAGAACTTTGAGATAAGAAAGCATCTTCTGGAGTATGACGATGTCATGAACCGTCAACGTGAGATCGTATATGATCTGCGGCGGCGAATCCTTCTTGGCAAGGCCGAGGAGGAGTTCATGGATTTTGCCGAAGAGTCAGTTGATGACATTTTGGCCAAGCACGCTGACCGCAAGAAGGACCCAGAGGAGTGGGATGTTCGGGCGCTGGTTGGTGCGATGCGTGGCTCTTTAGGGATAGACCTGACGGGGGAGCTCGACCCGGCGAAGTACGATTATGAGGATTTCAGGGAGATTCTGATCAAAACCGTCAGGAATGGCTTTAGACAGAAGGAGAAGGAGATCGGAAGGGAGGAGCTGGGGGTCTTGTGTCGGCTCATCATGCTCAGGGTGATCGACCGGGACTTCAAGAACCATCTTCTTGGGATCGACCACATTCGCGAGGGGATTGGGCTTCGCGGCTACGCACAGGTTGATCCGTTGGTCGAGTACAAGCGGGAGAGTTTCGATCTATTTGAGCGGTTGATGTCGGGCATCGCCCGGAGCTCGGTGTTTTACGTTATGACGCTTCAGATGGCTCCTGAGACAGGAAGGCGGCCGTCCCGCAGGCCCGCCCGTCGTCCAGTCCAGACCTCAGATGTCAGTCCAAAGGGGCAGGAAGGCGCCTCAAAGAAACAGCTGGTAAGAATGCAGAAGCAACACGGCAAGATTGGCCGCAACGACCCCTGTCCCTGCGGCAGCGGCAAGAAATACAAGAAGTGCTGCGGCCGAGACGGAGAGCCTCCGGCCGCGTAACTGCTTCTGCTGGTTGCCGGAAATCGTCGGCTCGCACGTGCCGAGCTCGCCTCATGAAGCTCGTTTTTCAGCTGGCTCTGGCAGGCTGTTCACCGCGTTGCAGCTCTTGTAGATGACGATTATCCCGAGAATATAGGTCGGGATGGTGAGAAAATACGAATAAGGCCCCAATAGACACCCGACTCCGGGTATTGGCTTCAAGGTCGCGACGGTTCTGTAGAGCCACCTCGTCGAGATGAGGATCGAGAACGCGAGGTAGAGTTTTTCAGGGAGCTTCGAGGCGCTGAACTCGTTGCGGTCCAGAAATCGGTCGTAGTCCTTGGCGAATCCCCATATTGCCTGAAACAGCCAGTACATATTGAAGAACGGTATCAATAGGAATCCAGCAGCCTTTCCGGCGGTTGTCCGGGCGTGCCCATCCTGAATGGCCTTCCAGACCCTGTAAACAAAGACCACGAAAACCACCAACGCGAAGAGAGGCGACACCGGAGATAGCGGACAGATACACCCACACATAGGGGTGTTCTCGCTCTACGAATCGAGGCCACAGCACGGAAGTTACGAGAGAAAGCGCAACGCTCAGCGCATAAGCCCAGACGAAGAAGCCCTTTGAGATTCGCTTCCGGTTCATGCCGTTGTCTCCGTTGTTGAATGCGCTAAGAGGCCAAAATGCGAATTATCATGCATCAGACGCGAAGATCTGGACGGGTGAGACAAGCTAGAAGCAATGGCGAATTCATGCTGGACGACGAACAATGAAATCCCGGATGCCGCTGATCATAATGCCAACTTGTTTGTCGTCATACTCGTGGTATTTCCCATGGGCGGCGAGGTTGCGCAACTTGAGCCAGCTGTCCACCTGCGAATGGCCGAGTTTCTCATAAGCACCTTTGCCCTTCAGCTCATCATTCATTCTACTCGCCTTTTTTGGCTGCATCTTTCCCTTTTTGTCTGGGGCTACGGTTTCTATGCCATTCTTCTGACAAAGTTTCCTGAGGTGTTCTTCAAGGACTCCGCCGGCGATGACTGCCGCAGGATCTTTCCAGGTCTCCTCGAGAAGATATTCAGCTTGCTCCAGAAAGTCAGAGAAGAGATCTCCATGAATGAGCTCGTGAATCTCCGCCAAGTAGCCCTTTTCATAATCGGCACGTAACGCCCTCAGAGTTCCGATTGCTTCTGACAGGAAATAGCGATTCCCCTCGGGGAAATGCCTAATAGCCATCTCAGCGTTCCTTCTATGGACGCTCCCAGGGGGGGCAAATCGCTCAATCGTTGCCACGACTAGAGTGACAAACTCTGCTCTCGGCTGCATATCAAGGTCCGGATAGTCGTCGCGCAGGGAGGAACCGGCTCTGCTTACCTCCTCAAGAGCAAAGTCTATCTGCTTCAGAGCCTCATCGATGATTTTCTGATCAACACCCATAGCCTGTGTCCTCCTTCTTGCCAGGATTATCTTATCACCTCAGAAAGGTATCATACTCCCTTGCGAACGTCCTCATCCTAGGATACTCGTCCTGTTCAGCCTCCCAGACACAGCTCTCGTTACAGCGATTGCCTCATGGTTCATGTAGCTTCACAATATCCTCATCCTGGACCAGCAATTCGTCTTGGGACGTTTCGCAGATCTCAAAGAAGCTCTCGCCTGACTCTGAGATCATTGTTACTAATGAATTGTGGTAGTCGGCCAACCACCTGTATTTCTCTAGGATTGCGGGGTTTTGCGCGAACTTCCTCAGGTTGCTTTCGACAAGCTTACGATGGCGGACTATAGGCTCAATCCCCGCTCTGAAAGGGATTCCAAGGGAGGGGCCGGACTGTGCCGTTTCATTCAGATGCCCACGCAGATAATCCACGAATAGTACACCGTCATCCCACATCCTTGCGTAGTTCTCAATCGCTCCGTGGAACCACTCACTTCTGTCGAGCTCGTCAAATGCGCCTTGGTCAATGATCACCCGGGGATATTCGGCCACTTCCGATTCAAGTTTACACGCCCGGATGAGCGCTGGCCCGAAAACGATCTTACCCTCGGCGAATATGTCTCCGACAGTTATCGCTCCTCTGATGACCAGCCCTTCCAAGAGAAGATTGCACTGAATGTGTTTCAACGCATGGAGTTCAAAGTAAAAATCTTCAGTCAGGCTGTGCTTGCTTCTGTCGTCTATGTTTCTTACTGTTCTGACTATCGAGTCGGAGAAATAAACAAATGTCGATTCCCACATTCCCGGGATGCCGGCATCGAGCTTGGCTTCATGAGATACTTGGCTGAAGAATCCCAGGATCCGCTTGATGTCATCACACGTCCGGGTCCTCACAAGCTCTTTGAATCCGAGAATATCTATGAAGGTTACGACAGCTTTCGTGTATTCGGCCATTGCTCCGGTTCCTTGGTCAAATGCTAAACTACTCCACGGTTTTCGTCTTGAGATATTTATATTGGGCCAGTGCCCACAGCTCTTCGCATTATACCCCTTCAGGGCATTCGAGCTGCAACCGTTTTCGTCCTTCCGCGCTTGTCTTCGAGGCGGATGGCAGGCTGGGAGGCGCGCTGTTTGGTGGGAGGTCCGGCTGGGTCGGCGAAGTTTGCGTTCAGGGGTGCGCCATCAGCTGTCAGTCCTTGCTCAGGGCAGAAGAGCAGAGAGCGAGAATGCTCAGACGTCAGTCGCGGGCGCCTACTTCATAATCTCGCTAAGGAATCGTTTGAAGAGCGGGTGCTTACATGAACCGAGGACCTCAAACATGAACGCCTCGAGCGTGGATACGGTCGCCCCCGCATTCCGCATCCTCTCAAGGCCTGTATCGTGGTCAAGTTCTGACCTAGAGCCAACGCAATCTGCGAGAACGTGGACGCAGTATGATGCGGCGAGCAAGTCACAGACAGTTTGCTGGACACAGATGTGAGTCTCGATGCCAGAAATGACCACGCAACGCCGGCCGGAGCCGCTTAGGTGCTGTGAGATACGCTCGTCCTTCATGCACGAAAAGGTGGTCTTATGGAAGGTCGAGACGTGGCCGGTCAAAAGGTCTGCGATCGGCGCCACGGTGGGGCCGAGCCCGGCCGGGTATTGCTCAGTAGCAGTGATCGGAAGCGACAGCAGGCTACAGAACTTGAGTAGCCTGGAGACCTTTTGCAGGATGCTCTCATGTCCTAGTATGTGTGGGAGGAGTTTTTCCTGATGGTCTATGATCATAACCAGAATCTGGTCTTGGCTGGGTTGAGGTTTAGTATTGAATGAGTTTTGGTTGTTCATTTTTTGCTCCTTTATTGGTTGTCATGGTTGCAAAGGGCAGATTGTGCTGGCCATTATTTTGTATATATACTCATGTTTGCGGGTCAAGTGCCAGTATTGAGTGTAGTAGTGGGGAGAGCATACTACATATTGGGATTGTTGTGGGGCTTGCCATTTGTCGCTACATTTGGCATGTTTACACGGGCATTTAGGAATGTGAAAAGGGGGTTGACTCCTATTGAGTATGTGTTGTAGGGTTCTTATACACTGGGATAGTGATAAATGAGAAATCAATTTTCAATTGGTATCATCACTCCTGAGAGTCATACCAAGCATGGCCGCGGAGTGATGGAAAAATTTGGAAGTGAGGGAGGTGAGATGATGAACAAGAAGGGATTTACCCTTATCGAGGTCGTTGTGGTTGTCGCCATTATCGCCTTGCTAGCTGGTATCCTGACCCCGTTGATCTTTAAGTATATCGACGAGGCAAACCAGACCAGAGCGCTTGGTGACTGCCGCAACATTTCAACCGCGCTTTTGCTGTTCCACAAGGATACGGGAACTTGGCCGTATTTCTCGCAGTATCAGACGGAGGCGGATATCGATTACCTTTATGGGAATATGGGCGACATGCCGCGTTTCGAGGGGGACGCTCAGTCCTCTTGGGGCAATACGTCCGATGACATGTATTTCCATTTGGTAACCAACGGTAATCCGGATCAGAATACCTATATTTATAGGTATAAGAGAGCGGCGACCGAGGGTGGCTTTATGTCTCACGGTTGGAATGGACCTTATTTGCCCTACGTGACCGACGATCCTTGGGCTTACAAGTATGTCGTGTCAGTTGGGGCGTTCGATTACGGGCCGTCTAGCCAGCAGAAAACAGGCACGCGCAGCAACGTTTGGTGTTTGAGCGCTGGCCCGGACTTTGCGGTCCAAACGCCGATTTGGGCAACGGAGACACATTTTGACGACATTGGTTACCGCACCATGTAAGGTGTGAGAGTCAGATATTGTTGAATTGACAAGCCGGCGCCTCTGGGCTGTGGTGCTTGGTCGCGGTAGAGGCGCCGGGCGCAATAATAGTTTGTTTATTAGGGATATTGCTGGTGTGGTGTAGGCGGGTAGTTTTGCCGCAAGTATAAGAGTTTGACCTTGAGATAGAGGTATTCGAGAGATGGCGCTGTTAGGGGAGAAGCTAAGAGAGATTGGTCTAATAGATGACCAGCAGCTTGAGTTGGCTCTGAGTGAACAGAAGCGAACAGGGGAGCTGCTTGGTCAGATATTATTCGACCTTGGGTTCATTTCGGAGGACGACCTTGTCAACGCGCTTTCTGGCGAGGGAGGTCGCTCCGAGATCGATCTAAGCGCGGCAGATATCGGAGAGGACGTGCTCAAACTGGTGCCGACCGATTTCTGCAAAGCGCATAGCATATTGCCTCTTTCGAAAGATGATTTCACACTGACCGTTGCGATGGTGAACGCGTATGACGTGAACATTATTGACGGGTTGGAGCGTCGGACCGGCTTGCAGATTCGTCCTGTGGCGGTAACGGAGCAAGATTTGGAGAAGGCGCTCGATAAGTTCTACGGCAGCGATGAGGACGTAGAGGATATTATTGATGAAGGCATGAAAATGGCCGAAGATACGATGAGGCGGCGTGGCGAGGCTGGCCTTGGAGAGATCGAAGAGGCCGCTTCGCAGGCACCGATCATCAAGTTAGTAGATAGGATTATAGTCCAGGCCGTTCATGAGCGCTGCACTGATATTCATTTTGAGCCTGACGAGAAGCTGATGCGTGTTCGGTATAGGATTGACGGGATTTTGCACCAGAGAAAGACTATACCGTTGGACTTAAGGGAGTCTATCATTTCGAGAATCAAGATCATGGCGGACTTGAATATTGCCGAGCGTCGTATTCCTCAGGACGGCAAGATCGGGTTCTCGGTGGGGAAGCGGAAGATCGACATCCGGGTGAGCGTATTTCCCACGGTAACCGGTGAGAACGCGGTTTTGAGGCTGCTTGACCGGGCAACGCTGCAGCTTGATTTAGTGAAGCTGGGGTTTCCTGAACACGAGCGGAACGAGTTCGAGGCGCTGCTAGATATGCCTTATGGGATTATCCTCGTTACAGGCCCCACGGGAAGTGGGAAAACTACAACCCTTTATTCGGCCATTTCCCACGTGAATACGCTTGAGAGGAAGGTTGTTACGCTTGAGGACCCGGTCGAATACCAGCTTCCGATAATCCAGCAGTCGGAGATCAACCCCAAAGCAGGCTTCACGTTTGGCTTGGGCTTGCGTTCAATGCTTCGGCAGGACCCTGACGTTATTCTGGTCGGAGAGATCAGAGACGATGAGACAGCGGAGCTTGCCGTGCGTGCGGCTCTTACAGGCCACTTGGTGCTGTCCACGTTGCACACGAACGATGCGGCTGGCGCTTTGCCGAGGCTGACGGATATGGGGATCGAGCCGTTTCTTGTTTCGTCGTCAATTCTCGGGATCATGGCCCAGCGCTTGGTGCGGCTGATATGTCCCAACTGCAAGGAGGCGTATGAGCCTAGTGAGCAGGATTTGAGGCTGCTTTCGCTTCACAAGGAGGCCGTAGAGGGGACACTCGGGCTGGACGCGCTTGAATCGATCGTTCAGGACAAGGAGGCCATCCAGCGGAAGGATCAGGTGTTGACGCTTTATCGAGGCAAGGGCTGCAGCTACTGTAACCACACAGGATACAAGGGCCGGATAGCCATATTTGAGATGATCGTTATGAACAAGAAAATGCAGGCTATGGCGGAGCAGCGTGCGTCGATCGAGGACATCAGGCGAGCAGCGAGGAAGTTCGGGATGCACTCGATGTTTACGGATGGGATGAACAAGGTTCTGAATGGAATAACGACCATTGATGAGGTTCGTAGAGTTACTCTGCTTTCGGCAGAGGTAGAGTTCTAAAAAGACTGAGCGAGGAAGGTTTGCCCGTATTTTCGTATAAGGCGAGAGATGCTTCGGGCCGCGAGACAGAAGGCGTCCTGGAGGCAGAGAACTCAGGGGTTCTAGTAGAGCGGCTAGGTGAGCTTGGCTACGTAGTTACGAAAGTATCGAAGGGACATGGCAAAGATGCCAAGAAGCGCAAGGCCCAAAAAGTTAAGGTTAAGGCGCGAGACCTGATCACGTTCACTATCCACCTTGGGACGGTTATCTCGGCTGGGGTGCCTCTTCTCACGGGTTTGCAGGACTTAACGCGTGAGACCGAGAAGCCGGGTTTCAAGCGGATCATTCACGATATAACAAGCCAGGTAGAGAACGGCGCTATGCTGGCAGATGCGATGTCAGTCCATCCCACAGTGTTCAACCAGCTTTACGTCAGCATGGTGCGCGCGGGCGAGGCGACGGGTCGTATTGACGAGGTTCTTGAGAGGCTTGTGCCATATCTGGAGTGGCAGGAGGAGCTGAAAGGGCAGATTCGCGAGGCACTGGCCTATCCTGTGGTTATCTTGTTCGTTGTCACTGCCGTGGTCGTGTTTCTGTTGGTTTTTCCGATACCGCGGTTCGCGAAGATTTTCAGTAAGTTTGATGTGGAGCTGCCGCTTCCGACGCGGATCGTTATCGGCATAAGCGGTTTTATGGTTCACTACGGGTTTTATCTTATTATTGCGCTGATAGGGCTATTCATAGCTTTCCGTATAGTGATCAAGAGGAGCAAAAGCGGCCGTAGAATCTGGGATGCGTTCAAGCTGAAGCTGCCGCTGTTTGGGACGCTAATAAGAAAAGTTGCGCTCTCCAGGTTTTCCCATACAATGTCGTCGTTGTATCGTGCAGGTGTTGAGATTACGGAGTGTCTAAGGATCGTCGAGCAAGTCATCGGCAATGTGATTTTGGGCCGGGTCATAAGAGAGGCACACGACAGAATTCGCGCCGGTGGGTCCATGCCCGAGGCGCTTGCGGAGAGCGGGGAGTTCCCTTCGCTGGTTTTGCGGATGCTGGCGATTGGTGACGAGACTGGGGAGCTCGACATGACTTTGGAGAAGGTGAGCGATTACTACGACAAGGAGGTTCCCTACACAATCAGGCGGATTTTCGCGATAGCCGAGCCGCTGATGATCGTGTCAATGGGTTTGATCGTGGGGACGGTTGCGCTGTCGGTGTTCTTGCCTCTTTATGGAATGATCGCATTCATCAAGAAATAGAACGGATAACAATATATGTCTTTCGGTTGTCGGGCACCGGTTAGTGCGAGATGAGGTGTTAACCGATGATGGGATGTAAGGTTATGCTGCGAGATTTTAGCGGAAAAGGTTTCACACTGATCGAGATGGTCGTTGTGATAGCGATCATAGCGCTCTTGGCTGGCGTCATAACGCCACTGGTTTTCAACGTTTTGGACGATGCGAACGAGTCGACCACGCGAGAGGAGATGGCGCACATTCGGGAAGCGGCCGTGAATTATTACCGGGATGTGAACCAGTGGCCTCCGACGCGGGTGTCTGACGGGAGTAATGTCTATTCTGGCTTGAAGATGCTTGCGGCGACTAAGACGAGCTATGGTTACTTGCTGCCATGCGACAGCAGCGGGCAGTCGTATTTGTATGCTGTTCCGGTGCCGAGCTACGACGCATCGACCGGGATGGGCTGGAACGGGCCGTATGCGACTACTGAGTCAGAGACAGATGGTGGTCTTTACGCAGACAGTTGGAGCAACGAGTACGCGTATATGTCCTACTCGGGCTACTATGTGGTTTATATTGATCCTGATTCGGACAGTCCGATGCAGGGCGAGGCGGGTGGGGGATATATAAGCGTTCCCATCCAGCCGGCAAGGGTTTTCATAGCAAGTAAGGGACGGGATCAGCGGCATACCGATGTTGTTCCGAGCAGCACGCCGAAGATGAAGAGCGATAGCGAGCTATATCCTGAGAACGGCGACGACATAGTGCTGTTGATAGCTGGCACAGATTACGGGAAGAGTTGGTGGTACCCGATTGCCGCAACTGAGGCATATAAGTAGTATAGACTGGCTTTGATTGATTGATGCCCGTGATTTAGGGCAATAACCGAGGTCATAGGATATGGCAAAGACTGTTATCGGCATCGATATTGATTCCAGCTCGGTCAAGGTAGTAGAGATCGAGCCAGGGAAGGAGCCCTTGGTCAGGGCCTTTGGTGTCTCGAACTTGGAGTTCAAGGAGAAGCCGTCTCCGGACGAGGTTGTGAGAGCTCAGACCGAGGCGCTTTCGGAGGCGATTGCTAGCCTGCCACCGAGAAAGAAGTTCGAGAGCGTTGTGAGCCTTGTCAGGGGTCGGGACGTCCGGACTCGGATCCTGTCGTTTCCACCGATGCCTCGGAAAGAGGTAGCGGGTGTAGTTGAGCGCGAGGTTCGGAAGGATGCGGCGGTTCCGATAGAGGACCTCATCTTTGACTATTCGCTGTTGCGGATGGTTCGTGAGCGGGGTCAGGACAAGCAGCAGGTGATGATCGTCTCCGCCAACCGGGACTTGGTGTATGAGAACATCAACGTCCTGCGCACTTTTGGGATACTCCCAGCGGCTATCGCAGCGCCTTCGTGCGGTCTATACGCATCTTTGTCTCGCTCGGGGGTCTGGTCGAGTGGCGAGGCGGTCGCGCTGATCGACATCGGTGGAGACATAAGCACAATGTTCATCTTTGGGAATGAGACGCTCTACTTCCAAAGGGAGATTTTCACCGGTTACGATGACATGAAGACCGCCTTCGAGGAGGGCGAGGACGAAGCGGAAATGGATTTCGGGCCCGGTGTTGCCGGTGGGCCGAGCTCAATCGAAGAGATTCCTGCCTTGCAGCGAGTTGCGACGGAGTTGAAGCGTTCTTTCTTGTATTACAAGCAGCAGTTCAGGGGCAATATCGTAAAGAAGCTCTACGTTTCGGGCGAGGGGGTTCGGCTTCCGCGAATTGACGAGTTCTTGGCGGAGGGGCTCGAGGACGTCGAGATCAAGTTCTTCAACCCGTTGGAGGGTCTCAATCTGGAGGGCTTGGGTTCTCAGTCCACGGAGCTAGAGACTCTTGCGCCTCGGTTTGCAAGTTGTTTAGGTCTTGCGCTGGAGCCGCCCAAGCTGGTCAGGATCAACCTGCTCCCGTCCGAGATAAAGGCCCAGGCCTTTGTGGCGGTCAAGCGGTTCGTCTATACGGGTTTGGTTGTTGTTGTGCTTGCCATAATTGGCCTGTTTTACCTGTTTCTCCGTGACGATCTGGGGAAAGCGAGGAAGAATTACGAGGTAGAGAAGGGGAACTACGAGGAGCTCAAACCTGCCTTGGATGAGCTCCAAGGCGTCAACGGGCAGATTGCGCGGTTCCAGAGTTACTCTGGCCTTCTGGCCAAGCTCACCGAGAACGAGCCGCTTTGGCCTGACATATATGAGAACTTGGCGACGCTTGTCTCGGCCAACATGTATGTGGAGACCGTGAAGATCAACCGCGTTGGAGAGAGAGGCACGGGGCGCCGAGGTCGTCGGGGCCGGGGTGCGGGGCCGGGCGTCGAGAGCAGCGCCAAATGGGAAGCTCTGATTATTGGCTATGCCTACGACGATTCACAGGTAGCGCTTCAGGAGAGGATCGCGAGATTCGTTGATAGGCTTACGGAGTCTCCGTTTTTCGAGGAGGCGTATTTGCAGCCAAGCAGGGAGACCGTGGAGCGGGTCAAGGCCGAGCCGCTCTTAGCATCCACCAAGGGGGCGGCAAAGGGCGAGAAGCTCTTTACCGAAGCGCTTACGACCATTTACTCTGATGTTGTGCCTGGCACGTATAAGCAGAAATTCGAGATACGCTGCGAGCTTGAGGGGCAGCAGTTCTGGGACAAGGTCAGAACGAAGGGATAGGATTTACTTTAGTCATAGTGGGGTAGTATGATATGGTACTAGGGCGGTTCGGCGAGCTTCCAGCGGGCGCGAGGATCGGTATCGTTGCCGGCGTGGCGGTTGTTTTTCTTGTGATAGTTTACTTTGGTTTATTCAATCCCATCATTCAGGAAACGAAGGAGCTCCGCGTCAAGACGGGGCGAGAGCAGGTGAGGATCGAAAAGGCAAAGGAACTCATCTCGCACCTGACGGAAAAGAAACTGCTCCTGGCAAGGATGAAGGAAGAGGCAAAAGTCTTGATGCTCAAGGTACCCGTTGATTACAACCTTCCGGCACTTCTGGAGCAGTTTGCCTCAACCGCCCAGCGAGCTAGTATCAATCAGCTTCCGATCGAGCAGATGGACAGTTACCAGCACACTTTGCCGGGGAGCGATCTCCCGTTCTATGTCATTCCTATCAGGATGAACAACGTTGACTGTAGGTTCAAGGACTTGGTGAAGTTTCTCGAGGGCTTAGGCTATCTGGACAGGCTCGTGAATATCAAGTGGATTGACGCTCGCCGGCTGACTGCGGAGGAGAAAGGCGGGGAGTATGAGATTCCTGGGCTGCGCGTGGACATGCAGATGGAGACGTATCAGCTCAAGGGCGCAGCGGCTGAGTCGGCTTCGTCAGGGGGCGTAGGGAATGCTGGGTTCTAATATCGGGGCTCGTGAGGGCAACTATTTGAGGTCCTTAAATATGGCGCCCTTTAATCTGGGAGGAATAGGGTTTGCTCAGGAATAAGTGGTTTATGGGTGTGGTCATCGCTTTGGCCGTTCTTGTTCTCGCATGGCAGTTGATTCCGTTTATCGTGGAGAGGGTATCGCGGCACAAGGGCCCCAGTGAGACCAATATAGCTAAGACCGCTGTCCAAACGGCTCCTGAGTTGGATGTTGAGGTGCCCACGCGGGACGTTGGGCTTGAAGTGTCTGGCCAGGCGGCCGCCTCGGCGGTATCGGCAGTAGCTCGACCAGGCGAGGCTGAGGCCAAATGGATGGGGGAGTTTGCGGCCGCGAGCAGGGATACTTCCAGGTCGCCATTTCAGCGTAAATATGAGGGACTGGGCAAGATATTCATAAGGTCACGCCCCGGCGGTGCAGAGATTTATATCAATAATACATTGATGCCAAAGCAGACCGACTGGCTGGTTCCCGTGAGTTTTCCGGCTGGCAAGTATCTGGTGGAGCTGAGGAAGGAGGGCTATAACCCTTACGTTACGGACCTTGTGGTCCCGGAAGGGTTCAGCGATTTTGAAGAGATCACAACCATAAATGCCGCTCTGCGCAAGAAGCCTGAGGCGAGCGCGCAGCAAGTCCAGAGAAACCTCTTATATGTTCGCGGCGAGCCGCCGGTTCGAGTGGCTATGATAATGCATAGCGGCAAGCAGTCGTGGGCAGTAATCCAACGATTGCCGCTATCTGAGGGCATCAAATGGGTAGTCACAGAGGGGGAGGACATCCAGTTCTCAACACCGACTGGCGGCCCAAGAGGCGCAGAAGAAGTGTCTCAGAGGATCAGGATCATCAGGATACTTCCTGAGGTCGTAACCATCCGCAATCTGTTGATCAACCTTGATTACGACTTCCCGATCGGAGGCACATGGGGTTCGGAAACCAAGCAGGAGGCCGCGGCGAAGTCGTAAACGTGGTTGTGGGATATGCGTTCAAGATGGGAGTGCTTGGTCGGGAATGTTTTGACGGGCGTCGCATTTTGGGTAGTATATGGGTAACGGGAATGAGGAATTCGTTTAGGGCGGAATAGAAGATGATGTTTGTCATACGGGAGGCTGATGTGAAGAACGGATGGGTAATGGGGGCGACCTCAATCGCTATTCTTTCTCTTGTTTTGATGCTTGTGTCGCTTTCGGGGTGTGCGATGATGCGTGCCCCTGCGGTGGGACCTGCCACGAGCGAGGCAGAGGCTGTAGTTGAGGAGCCAACGGTTGCTACTGAGAGCACCGAGTCAGATGAACCAGAGCTTGAGGATATGACCGTCTTGGAGACCCTTAATCTAGCGGACGTCTCCGAGGCGCTCTCGCTGGCGGAGGCTCCCGAGTCGCCGGTTCCGTCTGTGCTTCAGCAGCGGTTCGACATAAAGGTTCAGGACGCACAGCTGCAGGATGTTGTCCAGACTTTGGTCAAGGGCAAGGGCCTGAACGTTATCATCCCACAGCGGCTCCAGGGCACGATTACATTGGACGTCTCAAGCGTTACGCTCGAGGAGATATTTGACATTGTTCTTAGGTCTTTTGGCTATTCGTGGCGCATAGACAACAAGTTCCTTATCATCACACCTGGCGAGCCGATCAAGGTTTTCAGGATCAAGCAGGCACCCATTCTGGACATCAAGTCCCAGGTCGAGGATATATTGGCTGGACGTGGCCTGGTTCTTACTGACATGCCTTCACGGACGCTGACGCTCATAAACTGTGATCCAACGGTAGCGAACTATGTTGAGGAGTATATACGGGCTGTCGATGTGAAGCCTCCGCAAGTTGAGATAGAGGTCGAGCTGTTTGAGGTGCAGCTGGACAGCGACCACGAGATGGGGATCGACTGGACCTTCAAAGATGTTGATTTATCTGGCTGGTCCAACCTGCGTGGCACAGCGATGACGTTTCTCACAGGCTATCTAGGGGGGCAGGTCATCGCCGCTGGCCTCAGCAACGATCATGTGGAGATGCTTTTGATGGCCTTGTCTCAGCAGGGCGATGTCGAGATGATATCCTCACCAAAGCTTGTCGCGATGGACCGGAGGACGTCTAAGTTCGACATATACACCAACATACCATACACAGAATACGTGAAGGTTACGGACGTGAACCCGCTCGGCATCGCCTACACAGAGTATAGGCCAACAGTGGCGTGGCGCGAGGTCGGAACACGACTGGAGATCACGCCGCAGATATCCTCCGATGGCTACGTGGCCATGTCGGTTAAGCCTCGCATCGAGACTGTGATTGGGACTGTTGGAGGGCAACCGCAGACCAACCGAAGAGAGGGCGATCTTTACGCGAGGGCTAGGGATGGCCGGACGATCGTGATCGGCGGGCTGATGTTCAACAACACTCAGGAGCTAACCTACAAGATCCCAGTGATCGGGGACATACCATACATAGGTCGGCTGTTCAGAATGACCAAGCGCTCTACTAGAAAGACCGAGATGGTCATTTTCTTGACGCCTCATATCCTGAACGACACAAACATCGCAGATTTCGCCGAGGCGGAAAGAGCAACCTGCAACAGCACAGCGGGCAGGCCCATCCACTATCCGATGGTTCCGAAGTAACCGGGGGCTTCAAGCGCAGCAGGTCGTGTAGGGGCCCGGTGCTTGCCCAGCCCTTCTTATGATGCCTGCCAAACAGCTTTGGGTAAATCCGGTTGCGTCAATAGGATCGGGCGATTTTGTGAATCGCTCTGGTCTAATCCGATCGGGCACCTTAAGGGCGGTTCGTGGAGGCTGTCCAATAAGTCGGGTCTGAGGTTGTGTAGGGGCGGGGCTTGTCTCCACCCATCTATCTATTCGGGCAGACACAAGGCCTGCCCCTACAAAGTGATAGTCCAGGTCTGAAACACCAATCCCGCGTTCCTCAGTCGAGCATCTCAAAGCCAACCAGGCTCATCTCGCTCATCTGTGTCATGCTACCTGGGATGAAAAGCGCGGCCGCGGCCAGATACGTTCCCACCGGACATCCTTGCGGAACCTGAAACGCAAGAACGCTCGCCGGCCCGAAGAGATAATCGCCCGGCATCTCAAAGCCCGCGACCCATGGGAACAGGCCGGGACCAAAAGCCGTATCACCGACGCAGAATATCTGCCCTGTCGGGCTTACGATAGCGATGTAAGCGTCGGCGGTGGTGCTCTCATCCGACGGATTGGCGATACGAATGGAAAGGTCAAACGTGTCCCCAACGCGGTATTGCGAGGCGTTGAGGTAGCATTTGATGTCCGCGATGCTCGTAAGATAGTGATAGCCCATGTCAACTTCGTCCGCGTCAAACCCGTCGTCCGTTCGGGTGGTGCGGAACGAAAGCCCGCCAGAGGCGTTCTCGATGAAGCCGAATCCTGCGTTAATACAGGGGCTATCCTCCTTCTGTTTTGCGGCCTCAGCGCTTAGGTAGTAGTCGCCTCGTGCATCCGAGGCGCTGGCGAAGCGTGGGTTCTGATCGATGTTGTTGGTTCCTGGCCCGGAGTATCCGCCGAATACGCAGGAGTATGAGGCCTGGACCTCGCTCTCACCGAGCGTTGCGATCCCGTCCTCCCCGCCCCACACAATGCAGCTTAGAAGTGAGAGTTCTGAGTAGCTATCGCAAAAGATGCTTGTTGCGCTTGAGGCGGCCGTGTTGTCCCAGACGGTAACGTTGGTCAACGTGGGGCTGCAATACTCGTTGGAATAGATACCGGCGCCGGGGACTTGGGAGTCGTTTCTCGCGACCAAGCAGTTGTTGAGGTTAGGGTCGCAGCAATACTCGCAATAGAGACCCGCTCCGCCAAGCGGTGCATCTCCGGCCACCACGTTATCCATTATTCTGCAATGGAGCAAATTCGGGGAAGAGTAGTTCTGGCAGAATACTGCAGCGCCACCGGACGAGGCGCTGTTCTTGGTGAAATTGCAGGATGTTATGTTGCCGCCGGTGTTATCGCTGAACGCCACCCCGGCGCCCCATGCGGCATCGTTTCCAGCTATGTTGGTCTCGTCAATTGTCGCCTCGGAATCTTGACCGCAGAAAACGCCACCGCCCTGGCCTCTTGCCGAGTTGGCCGTTACGTCCGAGTCCAGAAGTTGAAGGGTAGAGCCAACGCAGCATATCGCACCGCCGTCCTGGCCCGAGGTGTTCAGAGAGAGCTCGCAGTCGGTAATGTTGCACCTACCGTCCCGCTCACACAAGATAGCCCCGCCGCTTCCGGTCGCCACATTTGACCAAAGCGTGCAAGACTCAAGCGTTATCTGGCAATGGTGGAGGCAATTGATGGCGGCTCCGCTGTCGGCGCTGTTTCTGGAGATGCTCGACGCCTCAACGTGGGCGGTGGAGAAGTCCTCCAGTATCATCCCGCCAGTATTCTCGGTGAACGAGCAGTTATTGACCTTAACATCAGACCACCTAAAGGCGTAGATAGCGGCGCCGGTGTTTCGGTCGAACGTGGTGTTTATGACCGTAGGCGAGCAGTAGTATTCGCAGCAGATGCCCGCACCGCCGGCGGTCGCTGTGTTGAGCACGAACTGGCAGTCCTCGATCAGCGGAGAGCAATCGCCGTAGAGGTAAACACCTGCTCCTGCGCCGTGCTTATCGACCACGGTGGCGCTGTTGCTGTATATCTTGCAGCTTCGGACCGTAATATCCGAATTGATGGCGCAGATGCCGCCTCCGCACGCGTCCGGCCAATCACCGGTCGCTGCGCCCTGCGTCAGTGCTATCCGCTCGATCGTAACTGACTGGGCATTCTGCACAAAGATGACGTGCGGAGCGCTCAGTCCAGCGTCGAGCACCGTTGACTCGGGGCCCATCCCGACCATCGTAACGTAGCTCCTAACCTCGAGCGGGAACGTCTCGCCGTTCGCTGACGATGAGTAGTTGCCGGAGGCTATCGAAAGCCTCGCAGGCCGGCTCGGGTCCGCCCCACCTATGTTGGCGAGAGAGTGGGAGATAGTCTTCCACGGAGCGCTGCGCGAGCCGTCGTTTGTGTCATCGCCGATCGTGCTGTTGACGTAATAGGTCGTGCTGGCAGATGCCAGTCCCGTTGAGAGAACTGCGAACGCAAGGACCACTGCCCAACAAAACGCAAGAATCCTTCTCATCTCTGTCTCCTCATTGCACTGTCAGGACAAGGATCGCAATATAGCCGGGCCGACGACGGTCCATCGCGGCAATGTTTGAATAACTCCTGGCCGCCGAGGCGCCGGTGCACATACGGCTTCTTGTCATGAGCTCTGGTTTCGCATAACATCCAAACCCGATGTACCCTCAGTAATTCATCAATACTTATTTCGTAGATTCCGTGGAGGAACTTAAATGAACGCCAGAAAAGCACCCTATTTTGCGGCAACCTGTCTAGTTTTCTTGGGCCTTGTTCTCACCGCTGCGGCCGGCTTCTGCGCCGAGTGGTCCACACCCTTTGTGATTGACCAGCGAGATGGCGACTATTACGCATCTGTCCTTATCGACAGGGATAACGGCCTACATGTCGCCTACCTGTATGCCCCGGAATTCGGGTCTTCTGTGATTGCCTACGCGTCAAACGTCTCGGGAAGCTGGACGACTGAGACGGTTGATGAGCTGCAGATGCTCTCCGGCACGCGTCCGGACATCGCCGTAAACAGCGACCGGGAGCCGGTCATCGCCTATTCGACTTATGCTGTTGAGCCACCCCAATTAGCAGTCTTCAATGGCTGGTTCTGGGATATTTCTGACTGCCCGGCTCTTGAAATGCAGCACGGCGCTCCGCTGATCTTCATCGATGGGGACGACAACGTGCATGTCGCTTTCAGCTACGCCAACGCGTCGATCCAATATCTCTGGAGAACAGGCAGCTATTGGCAAAGCAGCGTTTTCCAGGCCGATGCTGACGAGGTCACCGGAATCGTAGTCGATTCCTCCTATGTGCCGCACATTGCATACCTCGACCGGGACGGAGAGCTGATGTGCGCCTCGTTTGTCGATGACGAGTGGCACTCGGAGCTGGTTGCGTCTCCCGCCTATGGCGTGATTGGGCTCTGGGACTCCCTTACCATAGACGATCAGGACAGCATGCGCCTCGCTTATTTGGACGGGCCGCCGCCGCTCTCTTCAAAGTTATTCTATGGGACCAAGAGCGGGCAGAGTTGGGACATAGAGCCTGTCGAGGACGGCGGGATATGGGCACAGATCGGCACTGGCAGGTCATACACGGCTCAGATAGCCCATGTCCAGTCCTATACGCAGGAGGACAAGACCAGATATGCCTTCAGGGACGGTCTGGGCTGGCATTCGGAGAACATCCCGATCGCAAGGTATGGGCAGTGGTCGCTTGCCTCAAGAATGACGGCCATGGCCGCCGATTCTGAGTATGTGTATATCGTGTATTCTGGCGAGGACACAACGGATGACGGCTCGAACGCGCTGCTTTATCTCCGGGGCAAGCAGGGCAAGTCAGTGGCCGACGTCTCAGCAGAGCTTGTGCTGAATGACGACTCTTTCAAAATGCACGGGACGATCGTCGTCTCCGCCCATGTTATCACTGGCGAGCAGGAAGTCTCGGTTGAGGCAAAGGTCTGGGTTAGGTGCCCGAACGGCGAGAATTTGTCGGTTCTGGACCCCTGCTCAATCTTCACGATCGGGCCCGAAGCCGACGCGGTTGTCTCTGTCTATGAATACACGTTCGCCGGGACCGAGGGGCCTGGCGAATACGAGATATTCGCGCGGCTCATCGATCCCATCACGGGCGAGGAGCTCTCGTTGGATTCTGCGCCATTTCACTTCTCGGCGTTTTGACAGTGGCCGCATACGGTTGATCTGGAGCCTAAAACGCGGAATTACTATGCACGCTCCTATTCTTTTGGCCCAGGTCTGTCGCCCGAGGTGCATTGTTTCCGACTGAGGATGGGTTAGTTACGTGATGATCGGCATAACAACGACTGTGCCCGTCGAGGCGATCTTTGCCGCTGGCCACACTCCGGTCGATCTGAACAACCTGTTCATCGGCCACCCCGACCGCAATAAGTTCATAGAGCGGGCTGAGAAGGACGGCTATCCGGTCACTGTGTGCGGCTGGGTCAAGGGTATATACGGGGCGGTTCTGTCTGAAGGCATCAAGACCGTAGTGGCCGTGTCCCAAGGCGATTGCAGCAACACACAAGCGCTCGCGGAGACGCTCCAGCTCGCCGGCGTGAAGGTCATACCATTCTCATATCCCTACGGTCGCGACAGAAGACTGCTTGCCGAGCAGATAGACGTTTTTTGCCGGCGCCTTGGCACTGATGTGGAGCAGGCCGAGCGGGAGCGCATTCGCCTGTCCTCCGTTCGCGAGAAGCTGCGACTCATCGACGAGCTGACGTGGCGAGAGGGGAAGTTCTCTGGGCTCAAGAACCATATCGCACTTGTCTCCTCGAGCGACATGCAGGGCGATCCCGTCGCGTTCGAGGCTTATCTTGACGGTCTCTTGCGGGATGCGTCACGTAGCGAGACGCCGGACGGCTTCGAGTCAGCGCTTAGGCTTGGTTTTGTGGGTGTGCCTCCGATCAACGTTGATATCTATGATTTCGTCCAGAGGAATGGAGCGAACGTTGTGTTCAACGAGGTGCAGCGGCAGTTTGCGATGCTGCAAGAGGTGGAGGGCATAGTTGAGCAGTACTCTCGTTACACCTACCCCTACGACGTCTTTGGCCGCATTGCCGACATCGATGAGCAGATACGTGTAAGGCGGCTGGACGGGATCATCCACTACGCGCAGGCGTTCTGTTTTCGCCAGATCGAGGACCTGATCCTGAGAAGAAAGCTGCTAGTGCCGGTTCTCTCGATCGAGGGCAACTACCCGGGGCCGCTTTCTGCGCCTAATCGGCTCCGGATTGAGGCCTTCATTGAGCAGTTGAGGCTCTCGAGGGGGCAACCGTGAATGCCCGCGCAGGACGGCAGTCCTGGGTGATCGCACTTGTTTTTGTGGCTGTGTTCTCGCTGGGACTCTTCCGCATCGTAAACTACGACATCTGGCTCCTTCTCAAGACGGGCGATCTAATACTCAAAACGGGCGCAGTGCCCAAGTCCGACCCGTTCTCCTACACGTCGTTCGCAAAGCCGTGGGTGATGCACGAGTGGCTGTTCTGTCTGGTCGCCGAACTCGTTAGGCGCCATCTCGGACTCGGCCTGCTAGTCGTCCTGAAGGCGATTATTGTCGCCGCCGCCTTCACGCTTGTCCTGCTCGCCGCTGCCATTCGCACGAGACTCAGCTCCGGCGCCATGATCGTAACGGCCACATTCGTGGCCCTGGGCGCGTGCGCCTCGCGCTTCAGGTTCCTTGCGAGACCTCACATAGTTAATCTTATCGGCGTCGCTGCTGTCCTACTTGTGCTCGAGCTCTTCTACACCGGAAGGCCAAAATGGCTGCTCTTGCTGCCCCCGGTGACGCTCGTTTGGGCCAACATGCAGGCGGGCGCCATCATCGGCCCGGCCTACCTCTGGTTGATGCTCGGCTCAGACCTCGTGTCCACCAAGTTTGGCCAACAACCAAAGCCAAAAGCCAACCACGGCGGCAGGCGGACGCTCGCTCTCGCCGCACTCGCCTCAACCGGCGCTCTCTTCATCAACCCTTACGGGCTGCGCATCCTCGATTTCGCAAGAGCTGCCATTGCCGAGCACGGGGCCGGGGGCGGTGTATCGGTCATGGAGTGGACCCCGCCCGGCGTTCGCTTCAAGCTCTTCTGGGCGCTCTTCGCCTTGGTCTGGGCGGTTTTTCTCGCGGGCTTCGGGAGATGGCGCTTACGAGACGCTGTTACCCTGCTGCTCGCATCCTTCCTGGCGATCATGGCGAGGCGCTACGTTCCCATCTTTTTTTTGATCGTAACTCCCGCCGTCGGCCACATAGTCTCGCAATGGTCGGTGTTCTCTCGGGACGTCCGGCCGCGACCTCGGGCACGCCTTCTCCTCCAAGTTGCGGCGGTAGGGGCTGCCGCGATTTGCATGGTGGTGATATTCGCCAAGCCCTCCGCTTTTGTGCCGGGCGTTGGAGTCAATCTCAGCGCATATCCGGTTGGCGGCGTCAACTTCATTGTCAAGCACAACATATACGGCAATATCTATAACTCGCACAGGTTCGGAGGCTACATCATTTTCAGGACCTATCCGGGCCGGAAGGTCTTCATCGACGGTAGAAACATGGTGCACAAAGCGCTGTGGGAGAAGTTCGCCAAAGAGCCATTCGAACAGATAGCAGACGAATACCAGATAGACTACGCCGTCTTGGACTATAAGTTCGATTCGAGGCGCCGGCAGTTTTCAGCCCGGTCGGTCAGATCGGCCGCCAGGCCGCCGCGTTTGGCGAAAGCAGAGAGGTTGTTGGACTGGTGGAAGCGTCATAACGGCTGGCATCTCGTCTTTTGGGATGACATCTGCGCAGTTTACGTTGATGGCAGCGATAAGTTCCGAGCCGTGCGCAGGCAGTTCGAGTATAGGTTCATCGATCCTACGGTCGCCAATCCGGCCTATCTCGCTGGCTACCTGGGCGATGCACGGACGCGGAAGCTCGTCATTGACGAGGCAGGCAGGGCGATCAGACAGTCGCCGAATTCGGCGTCGTGTCGGGGTCTCTATGATTGGCTTGTCGAGCAGGCCAAAGAAAGGCCGTCAGTGGAATGACCGGGCGAGCGAGCCGACGATGAGATACCAGCCGTCAACCATCACGAATAGCAGTATTTTGAAGGGCAGGGAGACCATGACAGGCGGCAGCATCATCATCCCCATTGAGAGCAGGACGGCTGCGACGACCATGTCGATAATGAGAAATGGCACAAAGATAAGAAACCCTATTTGAAATGCGGTCTTCAATTCACTCAGCACGAAGGCTGGCACGAGAACCTTGTTGGAGACATCATCCGGCTTGGCTGGCCGTTTCTCCTTCGCCAAGTGCACGAACAGCGCGATGTCTTTTTCCTTTGTCTGCTTGAGCATGAATTGCCTGATCGGCGACATACCAGCGTTGAAAGCCTCCTGGTAGCCTATGTCATTGTTCATAAGGGGCAGGAATGCGTCGGAATAGACCTGATTGATGACGGGACTCATGATGAAGTAGGTCAGGAAGAGGGCGAGCCCGACGAGGATCGTGTTCGGAGGGGTCGATTGAGTCCCGATAGCCTGCCGCAGGAAGTGGAAGACGATGATTATTCTGGTGAAACTGGTCAGCAGCACGAGTATCGCCGGAGCGAGGGTCAGCACGGTCAGCAGTAGCATAAGCTTTAGCGTGAGCGCGATGGTGTCCGGCGAGCTGGTATCGCCGAGCGTCAGGGTTACGGACGGAGCGGGCGCTGCAGGAGGGGCCGGCGCCTTGGGTGGAGCAACGGGCGCCTGAGCGAATGCGACACCGGTATTGCACCATAGGCCGAGAATGCTCGTGATGATAAGAGCCGCCAGGACGGCGCGTGTGGGTTTCAGCATGGACCTCGGCTTACTCCCATCGTTCATAGCCATTCAAGGTCAGACATATATCAGTATCGGCCTCATTGAATGCACAGAACACCATGTTCTGGCTACCTACCGAAATCAATTTCGCGGCAGCACGCATCTATACTATAACCAGTTGTTCGATCGTGTTCTCCCAACTGTGCTCCAATGACGCCTCGTATGCCCTCTCGCCGAGCGATCGCGCCAGGCTCAGGTCCGACGCGAGCCTGTCTATTGCGTCCGCGATCGCGTGTCCGTTGGGCTGGCAGACAAAACCGGTCTCGCCATCCCTTACTAGCTCTTTCGGGCCACCGCTATCCGTGCAGGTTATCACGGGCTTATGGCATTTGCCTGCCTCCAGCGTCACGAGCCCATAATCCTCGTTGAACGGGCCGTAGAAAACTGCGCGGCATTCGGAGTAATAACGGCTGAGATCGTCATAGCTCATCTCGCCCACAAACTTGACCCTGCTGCCAAGTCCCATCTGCTCCGCCAATCGCTTGAGTTCATTTTCTTGCGGCCCTTGTCCAGCGATAATGGCGTCAACGCCCGGCTTTTTCAAGTCGGCAAGAGCACGTATGAGTAGGTCGTGCCGCTTGAGTTCAACAAGCCTGGCTGGCGAGAGTATAAATGTGCCGAACGTGTGCTTGCTGCACCGGAGCAAGTCCGATGCGGGCGGATAGAGGACCTCTGATGGGATGTTCCCGAATTGCAGGAGCCTTTGCTGGATATTCTTGGACTGAGCGTAGAGCTTCGTGACGTTTTTCTTGAGCAGGAAGGTGTCGATCTTATGTAGTAGTCCCCGGCGCATTCTCTCCTTAAGAAATTGCTTTTGGGAGACTAAGCTGGCCGAGAACTTCTCCCACAGATCATAGTATTCGCGCATCCGATGATTGAACCAGCAGACGTGGACAGGGTGGCGAATCGCGAAGCTGGGGAACTTCAGCGAGATCACCTGGTCCACGCGCTCTGGGCATCCCTCGAAGCGCACATCAGTCAGATAGGCAGCAAGATATGCGGAAAACTGACGCCCAAACCGATTCTGCGGGACGGTCAAAAGCTGCGCCTGGTGGCCGAATCGCACAAGCTCTCGAACCAATGTCTCTGCGAGCAGCTCATTGCCGCCCCTGACGAAAGGCACAGTAGAAGTTACCACGCATATTCGTTTCATG
This sequence comes from bacterium, assembly GCA_035527515.1. Lineage (NCBI taxonomy): Bacteria > bacterium. The sequence continues at coordinate 12,524 of DATLAJ010000108.1, read as the reverse complement.
GTTGAGGAGTATATCACACTGGTGGCGTGGTCAGGCGGCTCTCTGATTACGCATTGACGCAGGATGCAGTTGAAGGCTCAGTTGAGGACGACTGCGAGGTGCCTTTCCTTCGCGTAGAACCGCATGTTGCGCAGGGCCGCTGCCTCGATCTGCCTGATCCGTTCTCGACTCAGTCCCATCTCCTGGCCGATGCTCTCGAGGCTTCTCTTGACGCCGTCCTTGAGGCCGAACCTGAGCGTGATTACCTTCTTCTCTTGTTCGTTCAGCTGCTCAATGAGCTCTCGAAGTCGGTCCGTGTAGCTTTGGAGTATTAGCGCCCGCTCAATCTCGCTCTCACCGTATGTCTCGGCGTCGTCGAGATTCGCCTCGAGGATGTCCGTCCCTTGCTCCTTTGATGATTCGATGGAAATAGCGTCAGCCGCCGCTCTCATAAGGGTCTCGACCTCCGCCTCAGAAAGTCCAACATATTCGGCCACCTCGCGTGCATCGGGAGCTCTATCCAGCTTGTCCCGCAGGCATTCGTAGGCCCTCTTAATCGCCCGCAGTCTGATCGTTTGCTTGACGGGCAAGCGCACGACGCCGGCCTGCGCCGCCAGCGCTGACCTGATGGCCTGCTGGATCCACCATTTGGCATAGGTGACGAAGCGATTAGCCTTGTTGGGATCGAACCTCTTGGCCGCCTCGATGAGGCCTATGTTGCCCTCGTTGATCAAGTCAGGCAGCGGGACTCGGCTACTGGCGTATTTCTTGGCTATTGAGACCACAAAGCGCAGGTTTGCCTCGACCAGCTGCTCGATGGCGCTCTTGTCTCCCTTTCTTGCGCGTCGGCCCAGTTCGATCTCCTCTTCCCTTGTGAGAAGGGGTGTTCTCGAGATCTCATCAAGGTATGTGCCGAGGATGTCCTCGGGAGGCCCTTCCTTACGCTTGAGCCCGTTCTTGTCGCCCATTATTCTGAGTTACACCTCTGAAGCAGCCAACCCGATTAGGCATCGTATTGGCACTTATTGAACATAAACAGATTTCAAGATATTAAACAACCGACGTAGGAACAAGCCGCGCCGCAAACTGCCTCCGCCATGAGGCAGTTTCCTATCTTTCTAGCGGAGTTGCGGGCATGGCAGCGGCGACGGGAGCTCACTCGCCCGTGATCTGAACGAAGACTCTCCGGCTGCGTGGCCTGTTGTCGAAATCCAGAAGAACTATCTGCTGCCAGGTGCCCAGGACAAGGCCGCCGGAGTGAAGCGGCACCGAGAGCGAGCTGCCGATCATGGCCGCCCTGACGTGTGCAAAGCCGTTGCCATCATGCCATCTCAAATCGTGCTCGTATGGTATATCAGAAGGCGCCATGCGTTCAATCGCGTCCCTGAGGTCTTGAACGGCGCCCGACTCGAATTCGATAGTGCTCACAGCCGCGGTAGAGCCAGCGACTGAGACCGTTACAATCCCATCTTGCATGTTGTCCTCAGAGACAGCCCTTCTGACATGGTCGGTGATATCTATGACGTCCGTGAACCCCTTAGTGGAGACCTGAAACTCTTTCAGGACAACAGACATCTTATCTCCATCTACAAACAATATGACTATATCAAGCAGTCCGAACCTGGCTCCCCGCTTAAATAACAGCTGAGGCGTTCAGTCGGTTGCGAACGTGTGCGGTTAAGAAAACCTCAACCCGTTACGATATATAGGAGCGCATGTTGAAAGTTCCTTTTTATGTGCTTGGATGTCAAGTAAGTCTGAAAGGCAGGAACAGACAGGGGTTATGGACATAGCGACTATTTTGGGGCTATTGGTTGGCGCCGGCCTCATCCTGTTCGGGATTGGCGGCTCAATCACAGCTTTTGTCGATATACCATCTTTCTTGATCGTGGCCGGTGGCACGGTGGGTGCGGCGTTTATCAGTTTTCCACTGAAGGATATGATGAGTCTGACAGGAGTTGTCCAGCAGGCCCTTTTCGTTCGGGTTAAGCCCCCCAACGACCTTGTTAAGGAGCTGGTCTCGTTCTCACAGAAGGCGAGAAGGGATGGAATGCTCTCGCTGGAGGGCGCATCAAAAGAGATAAACGACGAATACTTGAAGAAGGGGATAGGTCTAGCGGTTGACGGAACTCAAGCGGAACTCGTAAAGGAGATACTCGAGACGGAGATGGACTACTTGTCCGACCGCCACAAGCTCGGTGCCTCGATACTTGAGGCGATGGGCGGCTATGCGCCTGCGTTCGGCATGGTTGGCACTCTGATCGGGCTTATTCTCATGTTGCAGTCAATGGATGACCCGAGCAGCATCGGCCCGGCAATGGCGGTTGCGTTGATAACGACCTTTTACGGGGCCTTGTTTGCGAACCTGGTCTTCGTGCCTCTGAGCAGCAAGCTCAAGAAGAGGTCTCAAGAGGAAAGGCTGCGGAAGGAGATGATAGTCTCCGGCATCATGTCGATCCAAAGCGGCGACAATCCGCGGCTGGTGGAGCAGAAGCTGAATACGTTCCTGCCGCCGAAAGAGCGCGAGACCTCTTTCGAGTAGGCTGACGCACGGGAGAAAATAAGGCTCTGCATCGGGCGGACATGATGCTGGGCGCAATCGAACTGAGAGGGGTCATGCCCTAAAGGCATAGGAGCCAAGATGGCCGAAGAGGAATCGCAAGAGCTTCCCGGTTGGGTGCCGCTTTTCACCTCGTTGATGATCCTAATGTGCGCCTTCTTCATTCTGCTCGTGGCATATTCGTCATTTGACACGAAGAGGTCCAAGAAGGCGATCGGATCGCTGCAAGGGACATTTGGGGTTTCCGGCTCGCTGGGGCTGTTTCCCATGAGCGGCGGGGCTTCCTCAATTCGCAGCCCCAAGGATGTGTCGAAGACCCCAAGGACGAGATCGAGGGCGCAAAAGGTTCGCGCGTTCACAAGATTCTGCCAGGCGCGCAAGGGGGTCCGTGTGCAGTACAGTTCTAAGGGCATACGAATTGACACGGCTGAACGAGTGCTGTTCGATCTCGGGTCCGCGAAGTTGAACAAGGGCAGCAGAGAGTTCTTGACCAAGGTGGCTGACCTTCTCGAGGAGTCTCAGAGCCGTGCAATTGTTGAGGGCCACTGCGATGAGTCGGACATCAAGGCATCGCAGTTCGCTTCGGGCTGGGAGCTCTCCATTGAAAGGGCCTTGTCGGTTACGAGGTTCTTGATAGACTTCGGCATCGACCCGGGCAAATTGTCCAGCTACGGCTATGGGCAATTCAATCCGCTCACCAGCGAAGATGGCGACAAGCAGAAGTTCAATCGCAGGGTAACAATGCTGATAGATATAGGGGATGTGCAGGGCTTGCTGAAAGACTCAGAGGAGAGAGATGGCGAGGAAGAAACGGGCGGCTGAGGGCGGAGGCGTTGACCAGCGTTGGATGCTGACGTTCTCAGACATGATGACGTTGCTTCTGACGTTTTTCGTGCTCCTGTTCTCAATGTCATCAACAGACAGCGAGAAGCTGCACCAGGCGATGAAGGCGCTTAAGGATGAGTTTGCTGCTCTCAATCTCGGGACTTTGGGCATAGGCGGCGGCTCGGCCGGTGCGCCGGAGAACCCCGGTCTGGTGATACGGCCGGACGAGATACGAGCCGCAGTTGACGAGATCAAGAGATTCATTTCGGCTGAGGACCTCGATGACGATGCTCAAGTCACTCGGGCAGGGCGAAGGATAAAGGTCTCCCTTGCGGCGGACGTCCTGTTTGATACAGCCTCCGTAGCGGTCAAGCCGGCGGCGCGGCCCTTGCTTCACAAGATAGCGGGCATCGCAACAAGGCTTGCCAAGACAGTGAGGGTAGAGGGCAACACCGACAGCACAGCAGTCGTTGGTCAGAGATTCAACTCGAACCTGGACCTCTCAGCATACAGGGCGACCAGCGTCCTGAAGACCATTTTAGAAGAAAAAACCTTCACACCGCGAGGCGCTTGTGTCGGCGCTTTTGGTGAGTACAATCCGGTACGTCCCAAGGAGCGAAATGACAGGGACAGAAGGGCCAATCGGCGAGTTGACATCTTCGTTGTTGACCCGCCTGACGCCGAATCGTTCTGGTATGCGCTGATGGAATCTTATCTTAGTAATGCAGGCGATAGGGATTGAGAAGTTTATTTGTGTCGAGATAAACTTTCTGGTATCTTCGACCTGTAACTTGTCAAATAGCTATGGAGACTGATTATCGTGGCGGAAAGTAACGGACAGGCGCAAGGCGTAGGGTCGCAGCAGGGCGGAGGCGAGACGAAGAAGAAAGTCTCGATTGTCAAGATACTTATCCTTCTTATGATCGCCGTTGTCGTGTTTGGTGGTGTTGCCGCAGGTGTTCTGTATTTTCTCTATGGTGTGGAATCGAGCGACACTGGCGGCGCCTCGAAGACGGTGCCCAGCAAGCCGCAAGAGTCCGGGGCGCCTTTGACACCAGCGGCTTCCACGGTGGTTAGCACCTACGAACTGAAATCGTTCATTGTCAATCTAGCGGACAGCGGGTCATATCTCAAGATCACGTTAGCGCTGGGCTACGGCATTGCAGAGCAGGAGCCGCTTCTAAAGAGCAAAGAGCCGCAGATAAGAGATGCCATACTGACGATATTGTCCTCCAAAAGCGCCAAGTCCTTGTCAACCAAACATGGGAAGATGAAGCTCAAGGACGACATCAACAAAGCACTGAACGAGTTGCCTGGTCTTGTTAATGTTGTTATATCTGTCTACTTCACCGAATTTCAGATTCTATGAGAGGTTTCGAGCTCCGAACCGAGCACCGTTGTGGTCGAGCCGATTGCCCTGGAGACCCCGCTGGCAGCACGTCCTTCGCACCGCGTTTGGGCTGCTTCGAGGCGCCGGTTGAGCCAGAAGCGGAGGCGGAATAATGGCTAAGATTCTGCACTCATCTGAGACTGTGTCCGTTTCAGAACCCATAGGCAGAAAACCGGACAAGGCTGCGCAGACCTCAATGGGTTTCCTCTCGGATGTCCCTGTTACAGTTTCGGTCGTAATGGGCCGGACAACCATTACTGTGAGGGAACTGTTAGAATTGAGTGTTGGCAGTGTTTTGGAGATCAACAGGCCGGTCGACGAGAGCTTTGACCTCAATATAAACGGAGCGCCGTTTGGGAAAGTGGAAGTATCGGTCATTGAGGACACCTACGGTCTGCGTATTGCGGAGATAGTTGATCCTTTCGAGGGGTAGGATATTTCTATCCCGACTTTCTGCTGGGGAGCATCGATGCGGGGAAAGGCATACTTAGGTTTCATTCTCATTGCGGGCGTGCTTTTGGCCTCGGTTCTCCCCGTCCCTTTGTGGGCTCAGGGAGAATACCTCGGCAATGCGCTGGATGAGCTAGCATCCCCCTCGCCCTCGCCCTCGCCCCCGAAGGAGGCCCCATCCTTCACTGAGATGTCGGTCCGCATGTTCATAGTCCTTATCGTAATTATCGGGCTGATCATCCTACTGGGGTTTTTCATGGGAAAGTTTCTGAAGGGACGACGGTTTGGGGCTGGCAAGATGGCAACTGTCCTGTGCGTTACGCACATCGTAGATAGGAAATACATCGCCGTGGTTGAGGTGCTCGGAAGAACACTGATCGTCGGGGTAGGCGCAGATTCGGTTGCGCTGCTGGCTGACATAGGGGCGGCGCTGCCCCTGGAAGCACAGGCTGCGGTCACTCCGGAGGGCACGAACCCTAAAGAGAATCAGGAAGGTTTCTCAGACGTGCTGGCAGACAAGCTCTCAACGATGGAATCAGACCAAGCCCACTCATTCCTGGACAGCCTCACTGACCAGGTGAAGAAGAAAATATCGCGCCTCAAGGAATAGCGCACTGCTCCGCGCTTCGGAACAAGAGGCCGCTGTAAAAAAGCGTTTTCTGGGGGGCGGACTTCTGGCTTGCATTTAGCCCAACCCGGTGGCATGTTTCCGACCATCGAGAGGAGAAAGATCTTGTTTGGCATTGGGTTGACGGAGCTTCTGCTAGTCTTTGTGATAGCGCTGCTGTTCGTTGGGCCGAAGAGGCTGCCCGGGGTTGCGCGGGGTATAGGTCGGGCTCTGGGCCAGCTCTCCGATATGTCTCGGCAGTTCTATATGGCGTTGACAGATGCCGCAAGGCAGCAGGACGCGGACGGCTCAAGCGTGCCCGATTGGTTCTCGGACGTTGCCAAGCCCGGAAGCTCGATCAAAGTTCGGCCGCTCGGCAAAGATGACGACAAGACGTAGCGGCTCCGTCGCTTGTGTGGGCTTTTCTGCTCAACTTGATCGGGCGGCTTTGTAGAGGACTACGGCCAGCCCGACAAATAGAGCCATTGAGACAGGATCTGCCCAGGGGCCCATCCAGTTGCCTCCGCCAAAGCCCGTCTTTACGCCGGAGTATGCGATGAGTGCGAAGGCAATGCCAACCAAGGCACCACCTGCTATCAGCCCCGAGCTGAACAATATCCCGCTCTCTCCCCGCCCCTTGAGCCGTTTGGCATTCCTGGTCTTCTCCACTGCGCTCTTGACAAGGGCGCCCATCATGATTGGCGTTGTGAGTTCGAGCGGTAGGTAGAGGCCGACCGCGAAGGGGAGCGAGGAGATGCCGAAGAGCTCGACGACCAGTGCGGTGAATGCCCCAACCATGATCAATGTCCACGGCATTCTGCCCTGGAAAACGCCCTGAACGACCATTTTCATCAGCGTTGCCTGAGGCGCCGGGAGCGCGGCCGAGCCGATGACGTATCCCTCGTGCAGGATGAACAGGGTGCCGCCGACGAACAGTGCAGCCGTCAGAACGCCCAAGAATTCCCCTATCTGTTGCAGCCGCGGCGTTGCCCCAACCAAAAAGCCCGTCTTTAGGTCCTGCGACGTGTCCCCAGCTATGCAGATCGAGATGCAGACGACCGCGCCCACGCTGAGAGCCGCGGCCATTCCCGCCGTGCCATCGATCCCGAACAGGACGAAGATGGCCGAAGTTCCCAAGAGTGTTGCTATCGTCATGCCAGATGCGGGATTCGAGGAGCTGCCTAGTATGCCCACGATTCTGGAGGAGACCGTAACGAAGAAGAAGCTGAAGATGACCGTCAGGAACCCCCCGACAAGGCCGATGTCAACCTGCGGAAGAAGCCAGATCGCTATACCCATCGCTACCGCGACGGCTGCGACGAGCTTGAGCGAGAGGTCCCGGTCAGTCCGCTTGGTCTCGGCGATTCCGAGTGTTTTGTAGGCCTTGCTCAGTCCCAGCTTCACGGACTCGACGAGGGTCGGGACCGCCCTGATGAGGCTCATTATCCCACCGACCGCGACCGCGCCCGCACCGATGTATCTGATGTAGTTGTGCCAGACATCTATTGGCTCCATTTGACTGATGGGCACGCTCGCGAGGAAGAGCGGCTCGTTGATGCGTGAGCCCAGTGCGTAGAACAGGGGGATGAAGACGAGCCAGCCCAGAACGCCTCCGGAGAGCATGTAGGCTGATATCTTCGGGCCAATTATGAACCCGACGCCCAAGAGCGATGGGAGCGTCTCGACACTGACCTGTGCGCCCTGCGGGAGGGGGAGCCGCCAGCTCGGCGTCTCCTTCCAGATGGCGAGGCCGTGAGGGTCCATTAGGAACTTGAAGATGGCGCCCCACGCCACGCCAAAGAAGACCTTCTTGGCCTTTGCGCCGCCCATGTCGCCCGCAACGAGCACCTCGGCGCACGCAGTCCCCTCGGGATACGGCAGTTTCTTATGCTGAGAGACGATCAGATAGCGCCTCAGTGGGATCATGAACAGCACGCCGAGCCACCCGCCCAAGAGCGCGAGAACCATGATCTTCAGGAGGCCAACATCGCCAATACCGAGCAGAATCATCGCCGGAATGGTGAAGATGACGCCGGCCGCAAGCGATTCGCCGGCCGAGCCGATCGTCTGAACCATGTTGTTCTCAAGCACAGTCCCGCCTCGCATCAGGCCGCGCAATATCGCCATCGAGATGACTGCCACGGGGATCGAGGCGCTGACGGTCATGCCGACCTTCAGGCCGAGATACGCGTTGGCTGCCCCGAACACTATCCCCAGCACGACGCCCAAGACGATTGATCTGACGGTCATCTCAGGCACTATGCGCTCGGCTGGAACGTAGGGCTTGAACTCCTGCTCGTCCTGATTTATATGCTCATTATCCTCTTGCATCGCCCCGTCCTTTGGCTTCAAAATGAATCATAAGAGAAAAGCCATTGTAGCAAATCCCGCTTCCACATCCCAAATCTTATCTGGGTCTCCTGTTGACTGCCGTGGTTGGAATCTACAGAATGCTAGAATCGTGGTGCTTCTATCGGACACAGGGGATTGTAACCAATGCCAACGACGCACAAGATAGTCTTCGGCGATAGCCGCTCGATGACGGAGCTGGCCGACGAGTCGGTCCACCTTATCATCACCTCGCCACCGTACTGGCAGCTGAAGGACTACGGCGTCAAGGGCCAGATCGGCTTCGATGACACCTACGAGGACTATATCAACAACCTCAACCTCGTCTGGAAGGAGTGCGAGCGCGTCCTGCACAAGGGCTGCCGACTCTGCATCAACATCGGCGACCAGTTCGCCCGTGCCGCATACTACGGCAGATACAAGGTCATCCCAATCCGCACCGAGGTCGTCAGGATGTGCGAGGCGCTGGGGCTAGACTACATGGGCGCGATCATCTGGCAAAAAGTAACGACCTGCAACACCACTGGCGGCGCCTCGATCATGGGCTCTTATCCCTACCCCCGGAACGGGATCATCAAGCTGGATTACGAGTTCATACTCATCTTCAAGAAACTCGGCGAGCCGCCCGAGGTCTCGGACGAGGCGAGAAAAGCCTCGAAGCTCAGCCTAACTGACTGGAACAAGTGCTTCTACGGGCACTGGAACTTCCCCGGCGAGCGAATATCGCGCGGCTCGGCGGGCAAGAAAAAGCCACCACCGACACTAAAGAGCTCATCGCCGTTTGGGGACGAATCGCCAGCAGTGTCGGGGCGCGAGATGAGGCCAAAAGGGGGCAGGGCGCCCGAGCTTGAGCACATCGCGCCGTTCCCCGAGGAGCTCCCAAAGCGACTCATCCGGATGTTCACTTTCGTCGGCGATACGGTGCTCGACCCATTTCTGGGAAGCGGCACCACGACTCTCGCGGCCAAGAATCAGGACCGCAGCTCGATCGGCTACGAGATCAACGCTGACTACCGCCCGCTTATCGAGCAGAAGACCGGCGCCCGGGATGTGGCCACTTTCGGCGGTGACGTCAGATTCGAGTTCATCGAGCAAGATGATAAGTCCGACAAGTCGGGCAGGTCTGACATCACAAATGGAATCAAGGCGCTGCCCTACATATTCAAGGACGTGGTCCAGATGACCCGGAAGGTCGATCCGCGAAAGAAGACCTACGGCTCGCGGGTTCGGGCTGGCAACGTGCCCGAAGAGGAGCTCCGCAAGGTGAAGCTCATCCTCGGTCCGTGGCTTCTGGAGCTCGACGACGAGACGAAGGTCCACCTGATCGGCTACCGGCCGATTGCGGGCAAGGAGGCGGAGGTTACCGCCCTGCTCGAGAGGCTCACGCTGGGCAAGAAGGTCTATTTAAGGGAGTCCAAGCGCTTCAAGTTCGACGACAAGGGCCGCCTGCTCGCCTACGTCTATCTTGACGACGACACCTTCGTCAACGCCGAGCTCATCAAGACGGAGCTGGTGGACATCGACACCACGTATGAGTGAGGGCCATCATTCCAGGCCTAAGTACAGGCTTCAGACCGTCTGGCAGGTGAGTCGCGGCAGTATAGTCTAAGAGTGTTTCCCACCGCCCGAAGCACAAATTTTTGACAAGCGAACTGTTTAGCGTTAGTCTTGTTAGGGTGTGTTTATTCGTTCTGGGTCGCAATGGGTGATTTGTCTGGGGAGTGAGTATGGCGACTGATGACGGTTTCATCTATCCGGGTCAGGATGAGAGTGACGAGCACTTCGTCAAGAAGTTCGAAGGCCTCTACCAGCTTCTGCGCGAATTATTCAATTCTGAGCTTGAGCGTTGGCAGCGACTCTACACTAAGATGGCTGCGTTTATGGCCGCGGGCATCGTGCTGTTGGGTTTCTCTCTAGGGGCCACTGACAGGATGTGGTCGGTACCCTCCGTGCAGTCCAGTCTCGCCCGGCTAGCGGCGGTGATAAGCCTTATGTCCGTTCTCGTTCTGGTTGCCGCTGTGGCTTTTTTTTGGAAGGCTTTGTCCTTCCAGACGACTTACTCTTTGCCCCCTACGAAGTTGATTGACCACTTTCGCGAGAACACATATGTGGACAGTCTGTATTCCGTGAGCCGCCGTCTTGCCGAGGCAACGGCTCGAAACCGTGCCGCCTTGGAGCAGAAAGTCAAATGGGCGCGAAAGGGGTACTTGTCGGTGTTGATTGGTTTGGTTATGCTGCTTGTGGCAGTAATCAGTTATGCGCTGTCTTACAGCAGGTTGTGATTAGGAGGAATGGTATGGTTCAGGATGATAAAGGTCACCCCACCAAGGCCAGAGATGAAGATCGGGAATCCCCCGGATCCTCTGGGCGTTCGGGCGGCGCACGCGTCAGAATCGACTCTCGCGTAAAAGCGCCTGAGCTGGAGGTGCTAGTAGAGAGTTTCACGGCCTCGCCGTCAAAGAAAAAGGAAGCCGAGCAAAACGATTAAGCTCCCCCATCTCACGATGTGAGGAGCCGGTTTCAATCACATTATCCAAGACTGACTCGCGCCCGGTACCGAAGGTGCTGAACGCTCTCGATGCCAGTTTGATCTGATCCTCACCAGCCAGAGAAGTGTAGGCAAACCGCATTACCAACCGGCACATATGTTCCGCCCAGGATCATCCGTGCCTTGCTTTAACGGCGCAGGCGGTCTTTGGCGATCTTCTTGCCCAATTCCACTCCGGGCTGGTCGAAGGCGTTGATGTTGTAGAGCTCGCCGGCGAAGGCGGTCGCCATCTCGAACATCATGATGAGCTGCCCCACGGTGGCCTCATCCACAACGGGGAGCTTGATCGAGCACGTTGGTCTCTTGCGTTCTTTGAGCGCAAGTTCAGTGCCCTTTTTCTCTGCGCTGAGCAGTTTGGCGAGCGAGTGGCCGGCAAGGTAGCCCACTTGTGGGTCATTCTGAAAGTCGTCAGGGATGGTGCAGTCCTGTTTGAACCGCTCGACGTCAACGAACGTTATTATCTTGTCGGCGGGTCCTTCCATGAAGAGCTGATTCTGCGAGTGCTGGTCCGTGGCGCCGATGGCGCCAAGCGGTGTCTGACCGGCATTGACCGTCATGCCATCGCGATTTGCGGCTTTGCCAAGGCTCTCCGCCCAAAGCTGGACGAACCAGTCCGAGAACGCAGCCAGCCGCGAGCTATAGGGGAATAGGACGTTGATGTGCTTGCCCTTGGTCGTGTCCGCCAGGTAATAGACCAGGGCGGCGAGATAGGCAGGGCTGTCGGTTACTACGCCTCGGTCGTAGCAGCCTTCCAGCATCCGACGAGCTCCCATCAAGAGCGATTCAACGCCGATACCGCATAGCGCAGCGGGGAAGAGGCCGACCGGCGATAGCACGGAGAATCTGCCGCCGAGTTTGGGCGGAATGGCGAGTGTTTTGAAACCCTCGTCTTTGGCCAGCCGCCGCAGGAAGCCATTCTCAGGGTCGGTGATGGCTACGACGTGTGATGCGACGTCGGATTGAGCGACCGCGCCGCGAAGTCGCCCGTAGGCGATGGCGAAGTTCGCTATGGCCTCAGGCGTCGTGCCCGACTTGCTTGTTACGACGAAGAGCGTCTTTGACAGGTCTAGCGTCTCGAGAAGCGCGGATGTCCAATCAGGATCGACGTTGTCGAGCACAAACCACCTGGGACTGCCATTTCGCTGCTCGGTTGTCTTCAAGTTGTGCAGGGGATCAAGCAGGGCCGAGTGGAGCATAGTGTTGCCCAGAGCGGAGCCGCCGATGCCGATAATCACGAGGTTGTCGAACCTTCCCGCGAGCCGCTTGGCAAGGGACTTGGCTGCTCCGATGCTCTCGTGATCATGCACGGCGTCAGCAAATGCCAGCTTCAGGTCCACACGCCTGTTCATTATGGCACGTGCTGCCTTGTTTCCTCTTTTTTTCGCAAACTCATCCAGCTCTTCACGCTCGATACCATTGAGACTGCCGACCACATCCGCCAGGGCGTTTTGGCAGTCAAACTGCAACAGCTTGATGTCGATATCCATCTCACTCTCCGAATCGGTAAAAGTAATCCTCCGGTTAAACGCTCACAAACGGCTACAAACCTCAATATATTTGACCGAGGTCCAGGGGTCAACCATCCCATAAAGCGAAAGCGGCAAGAGCTATCGCAAATCAGGACCTCCCATCGCTGGCCGGCTTGTTCCGGGCAAGATTCACTCCGGACGTAAAACAGGAGTTTTCGTATTTCCCTGTGCTGGTTGACCGGGTATGTGGCTATATGGGGGGCTTCAGGGTATGGGAAAGGTGGGATTGAGTTCTGGTGGCTATTGCTTGAGTCCCCTGAAAGGGGGCCACGTGAGTAGCCCCGTGT
>DATLAJ010000107.1 GCA_035527515.1 bacterium | reverse complement strand
CTATGCTGTGGCCAAGATGATGCACCAGCGAATCCCATCTAATGCCACCGTGGCGCTGGGCGAGGCGGGCCTGATCCCCTATTATTCAGGGGTTCGTGTGATAGACATGCGCGGCCTGACCGACCGCTACATTGCTCATCTGAAGGGCAAGGCACACGCTAAGTTCAAACCGATGTATGTCTTCCGCCGCAAGCCTGACTACATCCTTCTCGTTGACGTGATGGGACGGACTTGGTGCGAGCATAACTACGAGAACATGCTGCTTGATCACAAGGTACTTTACGACGATTACAGGCTAGTTGAGGCGCCGGACATGCTGGATGCTTTCTACAAGTATCACTTCTACCTATATCGCAGAAAGGATGCGCCCCGCCTTGCGCCGAGCGGATGACACCTTCTTGGCGGTATGACCCGCTGCTGATGGGCGCCGTGCTCAGACGGGCCTGGCGTCCCAGATGTGGCTATAAAAGGACATCGACCTCGTGTAGGGGCGGTTCACGAACCGCCCTTAAGGTGCCCGATCGGATTAGACCAGGGCGATTCGTGAATCGCCCCTACACAGGCAAAACGGACTTATTGGACAGCCTCCATAATATGCAGCCCTACTTCTTCGACTTGCCGCCCTTGGTCTTCTGGGCCGCTTTTACATTTCGAGACGTTATCGGCCTCTTGCTGCCTCTCTTGGGTTCACGGAGGCTCTTAGACTCCGGGGTTTTCTCTTCCTTGATGCCCAGCGCGTCTTTGTATGGCTTTGTGAGCCTCTCGACTTGATACTTGCTCGTGTAAAACACCGTGTCCTTACCAACCCGCTGAACGAAAAACTGCGCCTTGCTCCGTTCGCCGCATATCTTAAGCGCGTATTGCCTGTCGTCATCCCCCGTTGCGGTAATCGTCCATTTCGGCTTGTCGAGCTCGAACTTGTCCTTGTTCTTGTCCTCGGCAAAGCCAGAGATGCGCAGCTTGGCGAGTCCGGAAACAGCGCGCTTCGCATCCTCCGGAGCAACTTCCTTGCCCGCAGGCTCGATCGTGCTCCAAGTCCCCGTCTCGCTCTTCGCAAACGATGCTGAGCCCTCCGCACCTACGACTGTGTACTTGACGAGCTTTTCCTCGTCTGCGTCAGTGAATACCTCCTTCTCACGCCAATCCCCGTCCGTCCGTTTGAACATATAGGAAAGCATCTTGTGAACGAGACGCACCTCGTTCTCGCCAGCAAGGCAGATGTTCGTGCTGAAGAAATCCTGCCCTGCCTTGCCAACAAAGAAATGGGCGAGCTCCTTGCCGTGCTTGTCCAGAACAGTAACCTCGGTGCCCTTGATCTTGTCCACCTCATAAAGCAGCTGCTTTTCAGGATTACGAGACACCACCGTGCCCTTGTCCATCGTCGTTATCGCGTCAAGCATCCGGTCGATCGCCTTTGCATCCGCCGTGTAGTTGCCCTTATCCGGAACGACCCAGGTGCCGCTGTCGTCGCGAACAAGCCGAGCTTCGCTCCCAAGCGACCTGATCTTTATCTGTGCTACCTCGTCTGCCTTAAGCGACGGAAAAAGCTTTGCCTGCTGCGAGTCGGCTGGCGGCCGTTCGGGCGGCTTTTTCGATTCGTAAGCTACATAGGCAACGGCTGATAAAACGACCAGGATTACGAGCAGGACGATTATCTTTTTGGTGTGCACTTACAAAGCCCTCTTCCGTTTTTTTCTGACGAAGTGTCTCGACAGGCCGAATAGCACGACGAGAATCGGGATTCCTAACATGTTGCCATATCTGACCCATTGCTTGGCGCCTTCAGAGACCTCCTCGAGTGGGCGCTCGGTAGCGCCTCTTGTTCTGATGCCGACAAGCCCCTTGCCCAAGTTCATCACATCGATAAGGTTCTCGACAAATAGATCGTTCTTGCGGTACCGAGCGAGGAAGTTGTCATTGACCATGAACGAGTTGCCCACAACGACGATCTTGACCGGCGGGCTCTTCTCAATGGTCTCCTGCTCTTCCTTGGCATAACGCGCCGCATCTCCCTCAGGTTTCGGCGCCTCTCTGCCCGCGAACAGGCTTTTGAAGGTTCCAGTGCCCTCCGCGGCTAGCTCGTAGCTGCCGCCGGCAGTTTTGGAGAAGCTCTGCTGGGGGCTCAGGTCGAACCTACCAGTTTGCAGCCACGATGCGTCCGAGGAGCGTGCCAGAACGTTATACTTGACGCCGGCGCCTTCCTTGCCTTTTATCTTCACAGAGCTCGTCCACGGGAACACGACCGCAGACAGCAGGCCGACAGACGGGCTATCCTCGGACAACTGCGCTTTCCCAACCTTGAGCCAAAACGGATAAGGCAGTCTGAACGACATGAAACCCGAGCTGAACGCCGCCATCGCCGCCACACGGTCGAGCACCAGATTGCTGTTCACCTGGAAGCCGTAGCTATTCAGCAAGTCGTTCACGTTTGCCTCGGCCGGCTTTGCCTGAAGCTGCCCCTCCTCGCGGTCGATCATGTCGGTCAAAAACATCGCATTCGCTCCGCCCATTATCGCCTGATCGACCTGGAACTTCTCCCAGTCTGAGAGCTTCTTTGAGCCAAGGATGAGCAGCGTATCGACCTTCTCTAGTCCCCGAGGGCTATTGAAGTCGAGCACCTTCACATCGTAGAGCTTCTGAAGCGCCTCCTTCAGTTTCGAGAAACTGGTTTCAACACTCATCCCGTCCGTCAGGGGCAGCAGACCAACGCTCTTCACCTCTGACATCGTTACCTTCCTGATGCCCGACGTTATCTGATACTCGAGGTTCTCGGTGCCTCTTATGAGCGGAATGACCTCTTGCTTGTTCTCATAGAGAATGGCAAGCCCAAGATAGACTGTTGTGAGCTCCGCCTTGTCCTTTTGGATCACGTTCAACTGAACCGGCGGTATCCCCATGAACTGTAGTTTCTGTTTGAGCTGCTTGTCATCACCGGGGTCGATGAACTCAACCTGCAAGTTCCCTTTGGAATAGGCTTTGTATTCGTCCAAGAGGTCTTTCACCTGAGTTTTGAGCGGCATCACGTAGCTCGGCAACTGCTTGGAAAAATAGGCCTCGATAGTAACGAGGTCCTCGAGGTCGGCCAGCGCAGATTTTGTCGCTTCCGAGACTGTATATTGGTTGTCCTCGGTGAGATCAGCCCTCGCGAAATAGAGATTCGATAGGCAGTTCAAGACGATCAATATGCCCAAGATTATCACCACAGAGATCGCGACACTGGCTCCGTAGCTTGTTGCTCGTTTAGCCATTACCTTTGCCTCCTCGAACCTTCAATCATCATGCCCATTTGCGGCTCTCCACTCCCTTAACGTTCAGAAACAGGAAGAAGCCAATGACCGTCAAGTAATAGATGATGTCGCGAGAATCGATTACACCGCGGCCAATGCTTTCGAAGTGGGACCCCAGGCCGAGGAACTCCAGCACGCCAGCAAGCGAGGCCGGCGCCATGAACACCACAATGCTCTCGCCCACGATCCACATCCCGAAGCAAATAAAGAAACCTGTAACCGCCGCCACGATCTGGTTCTGGGTGACGGACGAGACAAAAAGCCCAATCGAAAGGTACGCGGCTCCCATCAGAAACGCGCCCAAATACCCCCCGACCACCGGGCCCCAGTCCATGTTGCCCAACGCCGACACGGACAGGGCAAGCGGCAGCGAAAGCAGGAGCATCACCACCATCAGGAACAGGCTCGCAAAGAACTTGCCCAGAACCGCCTCCCAATCCTTCAACGGCATCGTCATCAGAAGCTCCAGGGTGTTCAGCTTCTTCTCCTCTGCCCACAACCGCATAGTTATTAGCGGGGCAAATATCATGAACAACCACGGCAGCATCGTGAAGTAGAGCCTCATCGAAGCCTGGTTCGCCATGAAGAAGCTCCTGAAGAACAGCCAGCCGGAGAAGCCAACGAAGAGAACTATCACAATATACGCTATCGGAGAGTTGAAATATGACCGAAGCTCCTTCTGGAATACCGCAGTGATATTCCTCATTTGCCGCTCCTCTCCTTCGTTGTTAGTTGCAGGAACACATCCTCAAGACTTATTCGCTCAGTTCTCAGCTCGGAAAGGCTGAAACCATTCTCAACCACCATCTTGAATACATCATGCCCCAAATCGCCGTTCGGCTTCGCCTTGAGCACGAAAGTCACCGGCCCGTCGGGCGGACTCTCTAGGACCCGACAGCCTATCACACGCTTCATCCCCTCGATCTTCTCCCTCACCTGCGCCTCGGGGCCATATATCTTCGCCTGCATCGTTACGCCCCCGTCGGTCGCCGCGGCCAGTTCATCCGGCGTGCCCGATGCGACCTTCTTACCCTCATTAATGATAAGGATCCTGTCGCAAGTCGCAGAGACCTCAGGCAAAATGTGAGAACAGAGAATAACCGTCTTCTCCCGGCCAATGCGCTTAATCAGTTCCCGCATCTCGATGATCTGCGCTGGGTCGAGGCCTGTGGTTGGCTCATCTAGTATCAAAATATCCGGGTTGTGGATCATGGCCTGCGCAAGGCCAACACGCTGCTTGAAGCCTTTCGAGAGCGTGCCGATGTCCTTCCGCATCACGTCCTCCAGCCCACAAACCTCCGCTATCCGCCCGATCTTCTCATGCCGTTCGTTGGGCGCAATGTCTCGAACCTGCGCCACGAACGACAGGTAATCAGTTACATCCATGTCAAGATACAGAGGCGCACTCTCTGGCAGGTAGCCAATGTGCCGCCGCACCTCGAACGAGTCCGTGAGCGTGTCGTGACCGGCCACCGTTACGGTCCCATCAGTTGCGGGCATGTAACACGTGATTATGCGCATCATTGTCGTCTTGCCCGCGCCGTTGGGCCCCAAGAATCCCAAGACCTCGCCAGTCTTGACCTCAAAAGAAAGGTTGTTGACCGCGACCGTCGGCCCGAAACGTTTGGTTACACTCTTCACCTCAATCATTACAATACACCACTCCGTTAATTGGCATCCCAAGCAAGACCGTAAGAACCAAAAGGTGTGTGAGAACCTACAACATAGCCGGCTGTTGTCAAGAGTTCACATCCCAAGTCTTGCGTTCAATGAAAACCACTATGAGCACGTTCAATGTGCAAAACATCGAGACTTGCTCTGTTGTTCCCACCGCATCAATCCGTGTTTCCGCAACTTAGGAGCTCGTCTTGAGTTTGCGAGGCGCTGGGCTATGATATGTTAGGTGAAAATAGGGGCTTCGGGCGTTTGATTTGGCGTGGCCGAGATAGGGACTATCTGCCTCAATCACAGATTACAGCGAAAGGGAGAGTTGACATGCGTAAAGTTGTGCTGTTTGCGGCGCTAGTCGTCTTGTCGGTCGGCCTACGGGGCAATTGCCTGGCACTTCAGACCTATCAGTCTCTGGTTAAGGCGCTTCCGGAATCAACTGTCGTGCCGAACAATGCTGATCAGACTTCTCGTGGCGCCGAAAGCGAGTCGGGCGTTTTAGTTGAGCTTGACTCTCAAGGCGATTACATCCGAGACCTTCCCTGCAAAATTATCATCTCCCCGTCAGCGGAGGCCTCGCTCGAGACCGTGCCAAACTGGGTGAAGATGGACCTCTATGACATGTTCACGAGGATGTCGCCGGACGATCAGGAGGACTACGGGCAGCTTCTGCTGTCGATCTCTGACCCACGTCTTATCGATGAGGTGGCCTTCACGGTCGCGCATTCTTCGAGGTCCATTCTGAGCGCGACCGACCCTGAAGTCTATCTTGTGAACGCTCAGCTGCTATACCGCGTCGATCCCGATATATCCTACGCTGACATCATAGATTACGGTGAGCCGGGCGTTGACCCCGACTACTACTCAACGATCATCTACAACACGGTCGTGAGCGGTGCAACCGTTCAGTATGAGCTGCCAGCCGACATCTATTACTGGTATGTGGTTCATCCTAAGCTTGGGGACGAGAACCCGTCAATGAACCCCATTCTCTCTGAGCAGATGAGCACGTATGGGTATTTCTGGCGAGAGTATCTGTTCTACAACCCATCCAGCGAATACGACTACAGCCTAAACCTAATGCTTCGGGAGCCGAACCTGCTCAGCGCTTCCGATCTGACTGGCTGGGACCCGGCCGCTCCGGGCTACTTGGATTCGGGCGGAATCGAGGGCGTGATTGTTGGCGGCCCCGACGTTGAGAGGCCGCTGCTCATCGAGTGGGCATGGAGCTACGGCCGGGTGATTTTCACTACTCTCGAGGTGGAGCGAGCTAGTAAGGCCGGTAATAAGAATGTGCTCGAGAACCTGCTAATGCGCTCCAGTGGCTACAACGGCGAGCTGCTTGCGCCTCGCGGGCCGGGTCAAGACCAGGTAGCAATACTTGATGGGGCGAACGATTCGGCGATTCTGGACCCAATAGCAGAGACGCTCGACCAAAACAGCATTGTCTATGAATTCGTCTCAATGGACGAGATGTTCAACCAGGACAAATGGGGGTACTTCTCCAAAGTCGTGATCCCCTCGCACCAGACTTATGATTTCTACGCCTCGGTCGCAACGGTCGGGTTCATGGACAACTTCAAGTGGTGGATGAGCAAGGTCGGGGGCGTGATGGAGGTCCACGGGGCATGCGACGCCAACGAGAGCTGGGATGGTCTGGCACTCTTTGGCCGAGGCTACGTTTCCGAATCGGTCTATGATGTCCAGATGAATCCCTATCCAGTTCTGGGTGACGTGATTAAGAAGGCGACGCACGTCTGGGACGACAGCTATGTAAACACAGGTCTGCCCCGCTACCGGCCATTTGAAGATGACTCTATGGCGGTTGACGTCATCACCAACTGGGCGTCGCGGATGCTCTCCTTTCAGGCCAGAGGTAATCGGCCCATTCAGCCAAATCAGATATGCTTCGAGCACAATGGCAACTGTGGCGAGATACAAGACATGATCAACGCCGCGGCCCGAACATGTCTTGTCCCATCCGCCGGTGTCAACAACCACACCTGGGACCATGTGTCCTGTGAGTTCTGGGACCGAGGCTGGCATGGCTATCAGGTGGGCTGGAACGTTGGGAGCGCCTCAATCGCAAATCAAGGCGTTTTGTCGGACAAGGATTTGGGAGGCGGCAAGGACCTGTCGGCGATTCTGAAGGACCGAGGCGATACATATCCCATCAACGCGACCAGCAGGTACAGCAAGGTCTGCCGTTTCCACGTGCGCGTCGAGGACCTGAAGGGCAACCCCGTGGACTGCGCCCAGGTCATTCCCTATGTCCGGTATTTCAATAAACCAGAGGAGAAGCTCGTCAGCCCACTTTCCGCCTATACTGATTCCACTGGCGAGCTCGTCATGGAGCTCGGGAACAAACGAGACTTCTGGTTCAAGGTCAAGAGCCGTATGGGTGACACCAACCTGCCCCAGGAGCCGCTTCTCACGAACACCGTGGCGGACGAGGAGTACGAGCATGAGTTCGTGGTTGAGAACGTTATGCCTCAGCTGCCCCCGATCGATTCGTTAGATTTTCCTCCTGTTCCCCAATCTCCTTACAAGGTTATCGTGTCCTATAACGTCGATTACGAGACACAATACAATCTGCCAATGTCCACTTTCGGGAACAACTGCCCCGGCACTGGCAATATCGACTTTTTCATCCTGAAATCGGAGGATTACCACAAGTACAGCCAAGGAGAGCCGTTTTCTGCCTATGACTGGCGGCACAACTTGCCCGGCGACGAGTTCGCAGTTGACCTGCCCGACGACGAGGTGTACTACCTGATCTTCTCCAATGAGGACACTCTGATCGTAAAGGAGTTCGTATCCATCAGTTTGAACGTCTATCAAAAGAACCAAGGCGCTTGGCTTCATCTAGAGGATTACACCAACTTCGTGGGCGTGCCAGCCGGGGCTTCCTACGTGATCATGTTCAATAACAGGCTCGCGCCCAGCGTTTACGCCGCCGGGTTCTTCAACGCAGAGGTCGATTCATCTGGAAGCTGCCAGCTCGGCGTTCGGGCATTCGTCCTCGACCCGAATGGGCCCTATGACGTTCGCCATGTTGAGCTGTGCTACGGCGGCATCCCGCTGGGAAAATTCCTGAAAGACGACGGTGAATATGACGACGCGAGCGCCGGCGATGGGATTTTCACCTTCTCCGAGCGCTTCATGCCTGGCACCCTCGATCCAGCTGTGTATAGGCTGGAGATACTCGCAACCGACATCGCCGGGAACAAAAGCGTCTCCTGGCCGTATCTGAGCGTCTTGTCAGCGCCGCTCAGCTTCTCAGAGCAGACCTTCACAGCGCCCGCTACGGTCAGACAGGCCGAAACAACCGCAAATGGCGCCCCAGTCATACTCGGCGGGGGTTTCTTTGGCCGAGATAAGGTGCTGGCCGGCAACCTCGTTCGCGCCCTGGTCTATGTTGATGATCCTGACGGCCTTTCAGACATCGAGCGTGTGGAGCTGTTTCTCGAGGGCGGCGTGCCAACAGGGGTGCTTCTTCACGACGACGGCCTTGAAGGCGATGACCACGCCAATGACGGCGTCTATACATTCCAGACGTTCATGCCAGCGGGCCTCTTGACGGGCAACGTGACGCTCGAGGTCGTCGCATTCGATAAGTCCGGCAACTCAAGCGCCACATACCCTTATTTCACGGTGAAGTAACCTTCGCGGAGCGCAATCGGGCCGATCGGCAGGCGTTCTGGGCGCATTGGGTCGGCGCCCGGTCTGTCTGCGGCCAGCGCGCGGGCAAGATGGAGTCCCAGGGCGCATTGGGTCGGTGGGTCGCAGGTGCCGGGCTCGTCTCGCACTGCGGACCAACCTACAGTCTCATATAACGTCCCAAGTGATTGGCTCATCCGCCTCAATGGTTCTTTGGGCACGCTTGCCGAGCACAAAGTTGAAATATGATGGCTCGATGCCTCGCTGAGGCCTGACGATCTTGATGTCTTCGCGCTCGATCTTCTTCTCTTTCGGGATATTTCTTTTTGCGAAAAGGCTCCTTCGCGCATAATACCTAGTCTCGCTCTCGGCTGGTTGGCATGTCTTCTCGCCGGAGCCAAGCGCCTTCTCTACGGTTCTGACCGCCCGGACCATTTCACTGAGCTCGTCAGGCTCTAGCGAATATGAGTGGTCGAGCCCCTCTTGTTCCCTGTTATCAGTGAAGTGCTTCTCCAGAAGGTCAATACCGAGGGCTGTTGCGGCTATGGGTATCTGGGAGCCTAGCGTGTGGTCGGATAGCCCAACCGGGGTTTTGAAGGCCTGCCGAAGGGTGTCGATGGCCTTCAGGTTCATGGCGTCTGGTGGCGAAGGGTAGCTCGAGACGCAGTGCATCAGGACGACCTCATCGCAGCCCTGCTTGGCGATCGTC
This sequence comes from bacterium, assembly GCA_035527515.1. Classification (NCBI taxonomy): domain Bacteria; species bacterium. Next base: position 29,546 of record DATLAJ010000107.1, on the reverse strand, counting down.
GCAAGCGCCGTCCCGACCTCGCTGAGTGTGCCCATGCCCGTAGAGAGGATAATCGGCCTCCCCTTTGACGCGATATGGGCCAAAAGCGGCAGGTTATCAAGGTCGCCCGACGCGACCTTGAAGGCCGCCACGCCCAAACTATCGAGAAGATCGACCGCCTCAAAGTCAAACGGCGACGAGAGGAACTCGATGCCGAGCGAATGAGCGCAATCGATAAGCTCGCGATGCCACTCGTGAGGAAGTTCGTATTTGCTGAAGAGCTCGCAGAGGTTGGTCCCGTCCGGAAGCGATTCGCTTCTCGCCACGAGCTTTTCGGCTGTGAATGTCTGGAACTTGACGGCGTCTGCGTTTGCCTGAGCCGCTATCTCGATGAGTTTTGTGGCCTTGCCGAGGTCCTGGTTGTGGTTGGAGCCGACCTCCGCGATCAGAAATACTGGGTTGCCTGGCCCGATAACGTTTGAGCCTATTTGAACTCTGCTCTTCATGTCGCCTCCGGATGTTTACTGAAACGGGTGCAAGCGCCACCTCTACAAAACCGTATCTTCTGCTGTGCAGGCATTAGACCGCATTTCCTCGCAAATGTTGCCTCGGCGGCCTCGGTCCTCTTGTAAGCACCTGATGTCGCACAGAGATTTTGGTTTGCGACAGCGTTATTTGCACACAGAGCTCTCACCCTCCCGTACTCTCAGCAATGCCGCGAGCTGAGAAAGAGACCGAGCGCTCATCTACTCGCTCTCAAGCTCGACTCGCCGCGCGTCACCCCATAGCCGCTCTAGATTGTAAAACCACCTAGTCTCGTCAACAAATATGTGGACCACAATGTCGCCGTAATCTATCAGAACCCACTTGCCGTTCTGCTGACCCTCAATCCCAAAATATCTAAAGCCCGCCTTCTTACAGGACATCTCGATGTGTTCTGAGATAGCGCGTGTGTGCATAGACGACGTCCCAGAACACACAACGAAGTAATCTGTGATTGGGGTCAATTCAGTCAGGTCTAGAACAACGAGATCACGGCCCTTTCGCTCTTCGATGCACTCACGGATAAGGAGCAAGAGCCTCTGCGTTTCGTCATCTGCCGAAGAATCCGAATCGCTACCGGCCGCAGCAACGTCCTCGGATTTCACTTCACCGTTTTGGTCTTTAGCTTCCTCTTCAATCACCCCGATACAAACCTCTATTGTTGATGTATTCCAGCACCGCCTCGGGCACCATGTATCGAATCGACCGTCCCTTTTCTATGTTCCTTCGTATCATCGACCCGGACAACTCCACCTGTGGCACGTGCACCACAACGATTTTTGAGCCACTCTTCAAAGCCAACTCTCCAGCGACAGGGCTATCAACATGAGGGGCATGCGATAAGAAGCCCGCCAGCCGCCGGTTCGCCCTGGAAATGACCTCGTGTAGAGCATGACCACCGCGCAGCATGATGGCGAAACTCGTTTCCAAGAACATCTGCTCGTAATCCTTCCATGTCTCTATCTCGCTAAAAGCATCACTACCCAAAATGAGAAACAACCTAGTTTGGGGCAATTGAGACTTAAAGTGTCTCAATGTGGCAATTGTGTAGGACGTGCCGCCGCGTGAGAGCTCAACGTCTGAGACCTTGAGCTGGGGAGCAAACCGCGTGGCGAGCCCCAACATCTCAAGTCGCTCTGCTGGCGACGCAACTGCCCCCTTGGGTTTGTGAGGCGGCGAGTCGCAGGGAACAAGTAGAACCGTGTCGAGTGAAAGACACTCACGCACGCATTCTGCCGCTATCAGGTGGCCATGATGCACCGGATCGAACGTTCCACCGAGGATACCAACGTTCGCAGATTGATACAGTTCAGCGACCGACAACAGCTTCCCTCAACGACATTCTCGACGAGAGCGCATCCACTAAGGCCCCAAGGCCGCCTCCCGTCAGAGCCGAGACCTCGAACATCTCAACGCTTCGCTCCGCACAGAATCTTCTCAGCTCGGTTAGTGCCGCCTCTGAACAGTCGAGGTCGGTCTTATTGGCGGCCAGAAAGCCGATCTTATCAGGCAGGGAGGGGTCGTAATAGGCCATCTCGGATTTAAGGACCTCGCAGGCCTTAACTGCTGGAACCGAGGCGCTCTTTGAGACGTCCACGACGAGCACGAGCACCTTAGCCCGCTGAATGTGCTGCAAGAATCTTATGCCAAGCCCGCGGCCAGAATGTGCTCCCTCGATAAGGCCTGGGATGTCCGCTATCGTGAACGAAAAGACGTTCCCGATGTTGATAGCGGCCAGGTTCGGCTCTGTCGTTGTGAACGGATAGTCCGCGATCTTCGGCCGTGCCGCCGAGACAGCTGCTATGAGGCTCGATTTGCCAGCGTTTGGGAGCCCCACGAGGGCGATATCCGCAAGTATCTTGAGCGTCAGCCTCAGGATGCCTGATTCACCGGGCTTACCGGGCTCTACCATCCGAGGCGCCCTGTTTGTCGATGATTTGAAGGCAGTGTTGCCCCTACCGCCTTTGCCACCCCTTGCAGCAAGGAACTCGGCCCCTGGCCGTGACAGGTCCGCAAGCTGCTCGCGCGTCGGTGCATCGGACACAACCGTGCCGGGCGGAACAGCGATTATGAGGTCTGGTGCGTTTCTACCGTGCCGATTATTTCCGCTTCCGTGGCCGCCCCGCTTAGCCTTGTAGTAATGCCGCTCCTGGCAGTCAAACAGGGTCTTAAGACCTTCGCGCGCCACTGCGATGACATCCCCGCCGTCTCCGCCGTCTCCGCCATCCGGGCCCCCGCGAGGCACGAACTTCTCTCGCCGAAACGAGACGCAACCGGCCCCCCCGTCTCCGGCCTTGACCCGAATTGTGGCGGAATCTATAAACATAGACCCCTTCAGCGTCTCATGGCGGGGCGGGAAAGTAAGTGGCCCCAATCAGGGGGATTCACGACGCGACTTGTGCAGCTGTCCGTGCTCAAACCTCGCTTATTACACTGACGGTCTTGCGGTCGCCCTTGCCCGTCCTGAAACTCACAATACCGGCCGATGTCGCGAAGATCGTGTCGTCTTTACCCCGCTTGACGTTTCTACCGGGAAGAATGTGCGTCCCGCGCTGTTTGACGATGATGTTGCCCGACAGGACCCTCTCGCCAGCGAACTTCTTCACGCCAAGCCGCTGAGAGCAGCTATCTCGACCGTTTCGTGAACTGCCTACGCCCTTCTTATGTGCCATAAGGAATCTCCAAAACTAAGCCTCGATCGATCTTATCTTAACACTTGAGAAGGTCTGACGATGGCCAATCTTACGCCGATAGTTCTTGCGCCGCTTGATCTTGCCTATCAGGACCTTCTTGCCCTTTGTCTCCCCGAGCGCCTCGCCCAGAACCTTGGCGCCTTCGAGCGTTGGGGTGCCGATCTTGACCTCGCCGTTCTCATCGCTAATCATCAGCACGGCGTCAAAAGCAACCTCTTCGTTGGGCTCGACTCCGAGCTTCTCAACATTCACAACATCGTTCTCTCGAACAATGTACTGTTTTCCACCTGTCTCAATTACTGCATACAATAGCGGAACTCCTTCATGAACAGATCACATCCAATCTCACACAGAATATAGGGCTGCCACACTGCTCATGTCAAGTCCGCGACCAGCTTCGCAGCAGTTCCGCAAGGATGGGTTGTTACGTGGTGGTGAGATGCACCCGGTGGTGGTTTTTGTCGAGAGAATGACTGGATGTTGGGTGATGGCGCCAAATGGATATGGAATCAGAGCGATTTTTCACTTTCCAGTCGCGATAGAGATAATTGATTAGTATCACGCTTGCGAGCACATGTGGGAGGTTGGGAGGGAGTTCTACCGATTCGACCAACTCTGGGAGCAATGCAAGAAGTCCGCATGAAAATCACCAACAATCTGAGGTCAAACCCCGTCGGCCTGGCGGACTTGACTACTTTGGCCAATTTTGTAATGATAGGAACAGATGAGATTCTAGAGTGGTTATTACCGGCCTAAGGTTCAGAGGTTTTTTGGAGCATAATGTTTAAACAGGTTTACGTTCCAGAGTTTTGGTGTTTATCGAGAATGGACATTTAGGAGTGTTTTCGATGAAAAACAGAATCCTGGCGCAGCTTGAGCTCAATCTTGCGAAGATGGAACAAGGCCTGGCCACGATTCAGCGGCATGCTGAGATGGGCGACCCGATCGCGCAGAAGCTAATGGAGCCGCTGGCTAAGGAGATCGCACGGCTGAAGGAGAGATGCCGCGTTCAGCTTGAGCAGGTCATCAATAATAGCGATGATCCCGAGCTCATTGACGTTGCGACCGAGGCGCTGTGGCAATTCATGGCCCATGAGAACCAAGCAGCAGAGATGGAGCACTGACCCAGGAACGAGATGAAGATGCGCGAGGAGAACGGAGCGGCAATCTTGCCGTGGCTTCGTGATCCTCGCGGATCATCCTTCAGTGACCTATCCTCATAACCTAGTCGGCCTCTTGATGTCCGAATCAGAGTGTAATTGGGGTCTGCCTCTCCCCTATTCTCGCGTTCTTGTTTCATAGAAACCCTCAGATTCCTGCAATTGACGCATAGGGACCGCACCTGATACTCTCATTGTTGTCAACACACAAAGAATGCTCGAACTGGGGGCTTCAATGAAAGACTTGGAACTCAACTTCAACGATGGCCAGCAAGCCCGCAAGGTTTACAGGGTCTCCGAGCTCGTTCTGGAGATCAGGGGCTTGCTGCAAAAGCGATTCTTCGACATTTGGGTCGAGGGCGAGATAACAGATTTGAAGCGCTCAAGCGTGGGGCATTTCTACATGCGGCTGAAGGACGACAAGGCGCAGATCAGCGCTGTCATGTTTCGTAATAAGGCCATTTTCTTGCGGTTCAAACCGGAGAATGGCCTCGCCGTCATTGCGAGGGGGGCTGTGAGCTGCTATCCACCTTCCAGCACATACCAGATCATCCTCGATTACTTGGAGCCAAAAGGCGTCGGTGCTCTTCAACTAGCATTCGAGCAGCTCAAGGCAAAGCTCAATGCCGAGGGCCTGTTCGCGCCGGAGCGCAAGAGGCCGGTCCCAAAGATGCCTAAGACAATCGGCATTGTTACCTCGCGAACCGGCGCGGCAATTCGCGATATTCTCAACGTGACGAGGCGCCGCTTCTGCTCGGCGCATATCATTCTATACCCGGTTCTGGTGCAGGGAGAGAGGGCACCGGGCGAGATCGCGCACGCAATCAAGGAGCTGAATCGCCTCGACGCGTGCGACGTTCTGATCGTGGGTCGCGGCGGCGGAGCAGCAATTGACCTGTGGGCGTTCAACGACGAGCAGGTAGCACGGGCGATTGCGGGATCTAAAATACCTATTATTTCGGCGGTCGGCCACGAGGTTGACTTCACGATTGCCGATTTTGTGGCAGACCTGCGTGCACCCACGCCATCCGCGGCCGCGGAGCTGGTGGTGCAGAACAGGGCCGAACTGCTGGTAAGGGTCAACAGCCTTCGTAGTCGTGTGCTGAGAATGATGCTGGACAGGCTGGCATTCGTGCGACAGGAACATAAGACGCTCTTTGCTGTCCTTCGGCTAAATACCCCTGAGCGTCCGATCGAGCTCTTCATGCAGCGAGTGGACGACATCGACGCCAGATTGCAGCGGGGGATACAGGGCTATCTCGACCGTAGGACGCAGCAGGCCTCGCATCTCGCGTTGCGACATCGAACGCTTGTGCCAACCGAGAAAATCGCAGCAGCACGGTCCGTCGTTCAGAGCTATGAGAGCAGGATGGCGGCGTCCATGCGTGGCACGGTTGACCTCTCGAGCACGAGATATCGGGCGCTGCATGACCGCCTAATATCGCTCAAGCCCCAGAATGTTATGAGTCGCGGCTATGCGATATGCCAGGATGCGGCGTCTGGCAAGCCGCTCTCACGGGCAAGGGACGCGCGGCTCGGCGCAGCGATTATCGTTACGCTTTCCGACGGGAGTCTGGGCTGCCAGGTGAACGACATATCTATTTCGCAGAACAGCTCTGACGATGACATCTGAAGACCGCGTGGAGCGCGACCAAGAGGCCACAATCGACCCGCGCAGTCTTCTCAAGACCTCGCTGGGTGAGCTCGAGCTGACAAGCCCAATCATTATCGCGTCCGGCACGTTCGGCTATGGCGATGAGTATTTGCAGGTAAAAGGGTTCTCGCTCGACATGGTAGGCGCAATAGTTCTAAAAGGCGTTACGCTGAAGCCCAAGTCCGGCAATCCCGCACCCAGAATCCTCGAGACATCATCCGGAATGCTCAACTCCATTGGCCTGGAGAACATAGGGGTTGAGGCGCTGATACAAGAGAAGCTGCCGGCGCTTCAGGGCATCGATACGCACGTCATCGTCAACGTCGGCGGAGACCGTCCGGAGGACGTAATCGATGCCGCAAAGGCTCTCTCCTACCGTCAGGAACTCTTCTCCGCCATCGAGATAAACGTCTCGTGCCCAAACCTGAACGGCAGGCCGATTGGGGAGGATGCGGACACAACCGCCAGGGTCGTAACTTCCATAAGGAAAATGTATCGAAGGCCCATCATCGTGAAACTCGTCCCAAACGCCGCCTCGATTGCCGAGACCGCAAGAAGATGTGAAATGGCTGGCGCAGACGCTCTCACGGTCGCGAACACATTCCCAGGGCTTGCCATCGACGTTTTCACCAGACGCCCCATGCTCGGCAACAACTTCGGTGGGCTTTCCGGCCCCGCCATAAAGCCGCTGTCGCTACTGCTCGTCCACCGTGTCCAAAAAGCTGTCTCGATACCAATCATCGCGTCCGGAGGCATCGTATGCGCCCGCGACGCCCTCGAGTTCACCATAGCCGGCGCCTCGGCCATCTCGGTCGGCACGGCGTTGTTCTACGACGCTCGGGTATGCTCCAGAATCGCTGAGGGGATCGTCGATTTTCTCTTCGAGGACGCCAGACGCCGGCGCCTCGACCAGCCGCAGCCGCTGAGGGATTACGTCGGCACGCTCGCGCTGAACAAGTGAAGTTATTCTCATGGTCTCACGGCAACTCGCGCGCGTCTGTGACTACTTTGTAGTCCACGCCGAGCGCGCCCCGAAAGTGTCTCTCTCCGCAATAAATCTTGCGGCGCTCGTCAGGTCGTAGCTCCGTTCGCCAATTCCTGTCTTTGGTCTCACGCACGAGATATAGGAGCGGTTTCCCGACGGGGTCGCCGTGTTCATCCAGCTCTTCCATGACAATGGCCCAATCGGGATTGTATTCGCCTACGGGCGTAGGCACGGTGAACCAGGGTGGCAGCTTAACGAACATCTTGACGTCACGTCGATTGCTTAGTCCCTCGACGAACTGCTTCTCCAGCTCCGAATCGCAAATGACGTGATCATAGACCGAGGCGTCCGCCGGAACCAAGTACTCTAGCCAACTGTCTATCTCAGCCTCCAGTTGGGTCATCTCGTAGCAATCGTTGATCCTCTCATACTGGATGCCACTAACCAAGTGGTCCGCAAGTCTGTCCTTGATGATTCGCACCGCCGCCGTAGCGAACCCCTGCGGATTATCGGTTGCGCGACTTCTGTCCTGAGCCCGCTTGAAGACCTCCAGAAGCGTGGCCCGCGTAAGGCGCATCGCCGGAGACGTGTTTTCCATGAGGTTCTCCATGATCTGGACTAGGTTCCGAAGGGGACCGCGCCTCGACAGAGTCTTCGCGGTCTTTGCTATGTGGCGGGCCTTCAGACTATCCTCGCTGTCCATGAGTACTTCCGCCTTTGTGATTGTAACACATGGGGGGCTGATGTCTGCCCCGTCGATTTGTGGAACCACGTCAGCTAGCAACCGCTGTGTGTCGATCTTGACCGCGTATCGCGTCTTGTGCTTGATCCTTTCCCAGAGCTCCTTGAACTCCGGTTTGAGGGTGTAGTGTTTGCGCAGCGTCGCCTTGCCACGCCGTCTGGCGTCTGGAGGTCTTGGCGGAATATCCCCACCAAAGTCCTCTTGGAGTTCGGATTGCAGTCGCGCGACGTACCTTTCATAGCTTTCGTTCGCTACCACGGTCAGCACGTTGATCCTCTCGTCTCGGAGACGGTCGCCAGACTGATCAACGCACAAACGCACCCCGCGCCCTACCTCCTGACGTTTTTTCACCTCGGAAGCGGTCTGATTTAGCGTGCAAATCTGAAAAACGTTCGGGTTGTCCCATCCTTCCCGCAATGCGGAATGTGAGAAAATGAACGCAACCGGCTCGTCAAAGGAAAGGAGTCGCTCCTTGTCCTTCATGATCAGATTGTAGGCCGCCTCATCCGCCTTAGTCTTTCCCGTGACTGAATCCAGAACTTCTATATTGCCGGCCTTCCGCCGTTTCTCTGCGAAGTAGGCGGCCTGCACCTCCCTTGGGTCCTTGTCCTCCCATGCCGGGTGCTTCTTCCTGATATCAAGGTATGCGCTCAGAAACAGCCGTCGGATGATCCCGTCTTCAAGGGCGTAGTTGTCAACCCTGTCAATGAAGAAGAGGGACAGCACCTTAACTCCGGCAGCCATGAATCTCTCTTGTTTGCGCATGTGTTCTTCGATGGTGTAACGAATCTGGGCGTCGAAAAGCGCTTCCTTATCTGCGCCTCGGGATTCGCCCTTCCTCAATTCGACGTCATTTGCAAAGCGGACATAACCGCCGCCAGGGTTGATCTCGTCCACGTCGAACCCCGCATACTCCGGTCGGCAGGATTTTTCCTCAAGCGAGTCGCCGCGCTTCACCTTCACCGTCTTCTCTTTTACGGTTCCGTCCCTCATCAGTTTATGAACGGCAATGCGCGCAGTCACCGTGTTCTTATGAGTCATAATCTGATCGAGCCTCAGAAAGACCTGATTGAAGTCGTCCTCTTTCACGACCGAGGCCACCTCTATGCGCTTCACCAAGCCGTGCCTATACGCTTCAAAGGGCGTAAGGCGATAGACCAGATTGTAGGGATTGCGGTGAGTCGCGCTGTATCGAAGTGCCAGAAGAGGGTCCAGCGCAGACAGCGCCTTGATGCGCAACTCACTCTCCATGTTCTGCGGTTCGTCCAAAATCAAGATAGGTCGCGTGGCCTGCACAAGGTGGATGGGCGTCTCCCCTTGTAGGTGGTCTGTGCTCTGGTGGATTACGTTTTGCGCCTTGTTGAACGAATCAATCGTCATGACCATGAGCTCAACGCTGTTAGAAAGAGCGAACTGCCGGACCTGAGAGAGATTCTTTGAATCATATACGTAATAGCGATACGGCATGTTTTCGTAGTGTTGCAGCAGGTGCGTTTCAGTTACCTGAAGGCTCTTAAGGACCCCCTCGCGTATCGCCACAGAAGGCACTACGATGATGAACTTCCGTAGCCCGTAGCGGCGGAAAAGCTCAAGTGCTGTCCGGGTATAGACATACGTCTTACCTGTTCCGGTCTCCATTTCCACCGAGAAATTAGGGAAGGCAACTGTCTTGGGCCCGTCTGCGGTTTCGATTCTGTTCTCAATCGATTCCAAGGCGTTGTCCGTTGGGATGCCGTTTTCAGACTGCACCGCATTCAGGTTCGCAAGCAAAGATGTATCGTCCAAATCGAGGCAATTCGGCACCGCCGCGAACCCAGCGCGCAGCGCGAACGTCACTTCGGGATGGACGCGTGGCTGACCCTCAAACAGATCCGCTACCGACTCGATAGCACGCAGCTGGAAGTCCTGATTAGGGTCAAACTTGAACTGCATTGGCATTTCGTTGATCCACGCCGTTACGATGATGAACGAGGCGGGCGCCCTCGTCCGCCTCGTTCATGCCTTCTCGAAGATGGTGTGTCGCAGATTAACCGACCTTCCTGAAGTCAGTCTTATGACACTTGGGGCACGGCGGCAACGTATCGGTACTATCATCCAGCGTCACCGTAGTCCCGCAGTTGCGACACTTGTACGTTCCCTTGCCAGGCTTCTCTCCGGTTGTTGGCATATCTATCCTCCCTATTGCCTATGATGCCACGCGCTGCCAGCCTTAACTTCTAAATCGTTTTCAACCGACATTGTAGTGCGAGATTTGCGGCCAACTCATCGTTCAGCGCTACGTCCCGACAGACGAACAGGTCGTCCCTGCATAGGCCCAGCGCCGTCACGGCTGGCGGATTCAGCACTTCGTCCAAACAAACCAAGAGCGATTGGCCCTTATCAGGATCCGTCACGCGGTAAACCATATTAGCCTGCTCCAGAGATAGCTTTTCCATCGAAGAATTAAGGCCATAGCCTTCCTTGATAGCCACTTCCCAAAGCACGTTCTCCGGTTTGAAATCTTTGACAAGAGGATCGGTGAACAGAGCCATCTCGTCTGCGTATTCACCCGGCTCCATCTCTGGCACGCCAGCCCACTGCTTGTAGTTCGATTCAGCTAGCTTGAAGACTCTGAAACCCAGATCCTCTTGCGCATTGCGGTCTTGCAGCTCAAGTTCGCCCTCGGACTCGTTCTTGATCTTGGCAATCACCCGTCGAATACGCTCCTTCCCGATATCCCCTATAGTCTTGAATCCAGCATTCCGCGCTGTAGAATCCTGAGACGTCAGCTCGGGTAGCTGCACCATAATGAACCGGCGACTACCGCCGTCCTCACGATTGAGCTCAAGAACAGCGTGAGCGGCGGGACACGAACCGGCAAAAAAGTCCATGACAATGGATTTTTCGTCGCTCTTGAGGGGAATCGAGATCAGCGTCTTGAGCAAGCTCGAGGGCTTGGGGAAGGGCATCACACGTGCGCCGAAGATTGCCTCAATCTCGAGCGTGCCATGCTTGGTCGTTGGTCCTTGCACCACTGATTTAGGATTCGTGAACTCCCTCTGTTTTTCGTACCATGGGATACCGAATCGATTGAAGTATATCCTCACGAGTCTCTGACCCTTTGTGTCAAAGGTCTCCTTGCCTCCCAGCCAACTGATCATTTGATTTCTCATTCTCCATGCGGCCTCCAGCGTCACGCCTTGGCGTAGCTTCCCGTTCTCAAAGATCATCGCGCCACCAACGATTCTCACAGGTTCCTGATCGCCGAGAATGCCCTTGAAGATCGCGCTAGATCCCTCAAACTCTAGCCCTGGAGGGAAATCTATCCTGCTTGTAGGATTCAGCCTACTGGGCCTGATGGTTGTCCTCCCTGTCACCGCTGTTTCGTCCGATGAGGGGAAATTCGGGAGGGTGTTCTTGCTCCGCGCAAATGCAACGATGTACTCATGAGCTCGAGTAAAATGCCCCGCTGAGGTACCGCTAGGCAAGTGCCACACCAGATTGGCTAACATATTCTCCTCGCCGAATATCTCATTCATCACCATGCGGAGACCGTTTATCTCGTGATCGTCAGCAGAAATGAGAATCACGCCCTCCTCGGCGAGCAACTGCCGTGCCAGGAACAGGCGCGGATACATCATTGAGAGCCAGGCCGAGTGGTAACGCCCCGAGGTTTCTGGATTGCTTGTGAGCAGATTACCCTCCGCGTCCTTCTGACCCGAGATCTGAAGGTAAGTCTCTAAAGGATCAGTATAGTTATCTCGGTAAATGAAGTCATTGCCGGTATTGTAAGGCGGGTCGATGTAGATCATCTTCACCCGCCCGAAGTAGGACTTGTATAGAAGCTTCAGGACCTCCAGGTTATCCCCTTCGATGAAGATATTGCTCGTTTTCTCAAAATCGATCGACTCCTCACGGCACGGAACGAGACTTGCACGGCTGCGCATCTGAAGAATGCGGATCGCATCCCGCTTCCCCGCCCATGAAAAGGAGTAGCGCTCTGGACGCGAGTCGACCTCATCCCCGAGGGTCGCTCGAAGCCTCTCGAAATCGACCTTCCCCTCCGTGACACATTCGGGGAACAGCTCTCGCAACCTGTCAACCTGCTCCTCAAGCAAGTTCGCGGATTCCGTCGCGACCCGATCGCCTCTGCGTTTCTCACTTGCCGTCATAACTAACCCCACGATTAAAGCATTCTACAAATCCTGTTTTCAAGGAAGTCCTCAAGAGTTATGTCCTGGGTGAACTGCATGGCCGCTCGAGCCGCGTCTAGCATATCCCACAACCGAGCCATATCTCTGTGGTCAGGCCGCATACACCACCCGGCATGTGCTCAGTATCTCCCGTTTCCGCCAGGGATTCCGCAGCGCCTCTTTCTCAACCAAATCAACCGGACGACTGAACAGGACTTCGAGTTCGTGCTTCATCTCCATCAAGTCCCACCCACTCCAAGTCGCAGCCGGATAGAAGCTCACCAACACGTCCACGTCGCTCTCGGGCCCAAAGTCCTCCCGAAGCGCCGAGCCGAACACTGCCAGTTCGCGGACCTTCCATTTGCTGCAGAGCGCCGCGAGGCCGCCTTCGGGCATGTCAAAACCAATGACCATAGTCCCTCCGCCTTCTCTCTATTCCGTATCCTTCGTGCACGTTCGATGCGATCAATTCAATATCACCTGCGTCCGTGAATTCAAATGTTAGATGCCTGCTGTCTGATATTCAATAGGAAGATGCGCGAATTGCGGGCATAGTATCAGGTGTGGATTGCGGATTGGGGCTAACTTACAACTGATAACTGCCAAGTGATAACTGACGGAAGATCTATCCCAGCAGTTCCATGAATTCCTCTTTTGAAAGGCCTGCCTGTTCCAAGATTGAAATCAACGTCCCCCTGGGAATCTCCTTTCGATGAGGCACAATGACAAGACGAGTGCTGTCCTTATCTCTTTTCACAAATGCCGAATGACTTCCCTTTCCCCTCTTGGGAGCATATTCAAAGCCGGCTTCGTGCAACACCCGGATTATTTCCTTTGAGGATAGGACAGGCAGTTTCGCCATCACCTTACGACTTCTACATGCGAGGTGTATTTCTCCCGTGTTATGAGGCTCTCTTGGATATCCTCCAATAATCCGAGGGCTTCCGCGTTTTCGAGATAAAGCTCTACTGCCTCCTTAAGGTTCTCTGTCGCCTCAGTGATTGAATCGCCGCAACTAGCAACGCCGAGTTCAGGACATTTTGAGACGTAAGCCTCTTTCTCCTTCCAAACTACTACTGTATAGTCAAATGTCCTCATATAGCCACCTTTCTCCATCGTCAATCTTCGCTCTGCGGACAACTGCGTAATTAGAAAGACATGGTAAGCACCTCCCGCTTGATATTCAATAGGAAGATGCGCGAATTGCGGGCATAGTATCAGGTGTGGATTGCGGATTGGGGCTAACTTACAACTGATAACTGCCAACTGATAACTGAGAGAAGATGCGAAGACGACTACCGACCATTAGCATTGTGGGGCGGCCGAACGTGGGCAAATCCACGCTGTTCAATCGGCTTGTTGGCCGCCGGAAGGCGATCGTGCATGGCACTCCGGGCGTGACGCGAGATCGCAATTACGAGGTGGCCGACGTCAATGATACGTCAGTCATGCTCGTTGACACGGGCGGTTTTTTGCGAGGCGCACCTGATTCAATCACGAGGGCAGTCGAACGTCAGGTTGAGTTCGCAGTCGCCGAATCCGACGCGATAATCTTCATGGTCGATGGCCGCTCGGGCCTTTTGCCCCAGGACGAGGAGACCGCTGCGTTCCTGCGTCGGATGACCGATTCGGTGATAGTTGCAGTCAACAAGATCGATATGGAAAGCCAGGAATCGCTCGCGGCCGAGTTCTATTCGCTGGGTTTTGAGCGGGTGCTAGCTATCTCGGCCGAGCACAAACTCGGCATCGGCGACCTGAAAGAGACCCTGGCCAACATCATCGCCTCACCCGTAACTGAGGCGGCGAACGCGCCTGACGAGGCGACGTTCTGCGCGATCGTGGGCCGTCCGAACGTGGGGAAATCGTCGATAGTCAACTCTCTTTTGGGCGAGGAGCGCGTGCTCGTGCACGAGACGGCGGGCACGACGCGCGATGCCACCGACAGCAAAGTCCGCGTCAAGGGGCAAGACTACATGCTCATTGACACCGCCGGCATAAGACGTCGGAGCAAGGTGTCAGAACTCTTGGAGAAGGAGAGCATCATGGTCGCCGAGCGCAGCATCCGCCGGTCCGACGTAACGCTACTCGTGCTGGATGCGACCCAGCCTGCAACGAGTCAGGATGCTAAGATCGCGTCGGTAGTGGTCGAGCAGGGCAAGGGGCTGATTCTGGTGGTCAACAAATGGGACCTGATTGAGAAGAACGACAGGACAATGGGTGTCTTTATCAAGCGCATCCAAGACGAAACGTCGTTCGCCATATTCGCACCGATTGTCTTCGTTTCGGCGGTGACGAGGCAGCGGCTGCTTTCGATGTTCCCGCTGATCGACGCCGTGAACGACGAGTGCCAGAGACGTATAAGCACGGGCATCCTGAACAGGTTCATGCAGGACGAGGTTTTCAGCAAGCATCCGATGATCAAGCGCAGAAAGCCGGTCAGATTCTACTACACGACGCAGGCGTCGGTCCGTCCCCCCACGTTCGCCATCTTCACGAACCGCCCGGACGATGTTAACGACGCCTACCTGCGCTACATCGAGGGGCGCCTCCGCGAGGAGTTCGGCTTCGATGGCAGCCCGATACGAGTGTTCGTGCGCAAGCACCATTGAGTGTTTCGGCTTGACGGAACGGGAGCCGCCCGGCGATCAGCCTCCGGGAACGACGTGTTGTGCACGTGTGGAGCGATGTTGGCACAATTGCCGGAGACACTGGCGGATGGGACAACGCATTCTACTGGGCCTGGGGCTTCATAGACCAGTTTGACACTAATGACACAGCCTACTGCGCCCGCACCTGGTATGGAGGCGACGCCTGGTTGGGAAACTCGTGTAGAAGTCAATACACCGATGAGAACGGAGCTGAAGGCAGCTACTTCGCTTGGTTTAGCACCCCCCAGGGCCTGAAGCGTTGAAGAGCCTGTCCGGATGATAGAGCAAACCAGGCGTCGTTGGTTACTAGATTGCATTGTTTTCGTTGAAGGAAGGCTCGGCAAGCTACCGTGGGCTTGCATCAGATAGGACGGGATGGCAATGATACTGGAAAGTCACTGGTTCCGCATCTCGGGCTCCCGCACGGTGAAAGGAGTTGCGTGGAATGCGAGGAACTCGCTAAGCGGCTCCTCCGCGGGGGCAATCGCCCCGGCGAAGAGCCAGTCGCCGGTCGGGGCATTGGAGGGAACTCTAACCCACGAGACACCGGTGGTGAGCTGAATCCACGTCAGATTGGGGCCAAAGCTGAAACCCCTGGGCAGGAATAGGCCGCTGACGTAAGGCGCAAGTCCCAAAACAAATCCCCTCGGCGTTGCCGTTGATATGGAACCGTCCGGGCGAACAAAACCGACATAGATGTCCACAGTTCGGTCCTCTCCCGGATTCTGGATCTCAACCCACGGCTTAATATAGTAATTGCCGGCGATGTAATCGCGCAGGCCTAGAATGCACTCTATCTTGGGCTTGGAGGTTTCAGGCACGCCGGCATAGTGGTAACCCATATCGACGGCGCCTTCGTCGGCGGCCGCGTCTGTCCTTGTCGTTCTATCCCAGAGGCCGAGGCGCCAGGCCAAGTCGCTGCCAGCGTCGATGCACGGGCTGTCGGCGTCCTGGCCCGCAAACTTGGAGGAGAGGTAGTAGTCGCCGTCCGGCCCAGTGACGAAGAGAGGGTCGTCCGAGATGTTCCCCTCGCCGCCTTCGTCCCAGTCCTGAATGCATGAATAAGTGGGTTCTACATACCAGAAGTAGTTGTAGATCTGCTCGTCATCTGCAGATTCATTTCCCCAAACAATGGAATCGCTAATCATAGCCCACTCCGAAAGGTACAGTGCCCCGGCCCTCTCCTCTGCTAGATTGCCCACTATTGTGCAGTTAATGATATGACCGACCCATTCAGCGAAGGCACCGCCATTTGTCGCCGAATTGCCCACAATCAGGCAGTTATTAAGTAGTGATTGGGTGTGCGCACCGTCGGCGTAAAAAGCGCCGCCGTAGCCCTCTGCATGGTTGCCCATGATCACAGTATCCACAATGATCCCCAAGCAGTAATTCACGCCGCCGGCATCCCCGGATGAGCTGTTATTGCGAATGATGCAGTCAGCAATGGTCCCGCTCCAGCAGCTTAATCCTGCCCCACGAGCTCCAGTGTTGCTTTCAATAATACAGCTTCTCATCGTCCCTCCACAAGAACTAACGCCGCCACCGGAGTTGGAACTCACAACGCAATTGACCATGGTGATGCCATCGCAGTATCCTAGTCCGCCGCCTGCCGAACCTGCTGAATTGCCGGTGATTATACAGCGGTCGACATAGCTCCCGTTACACCGATACATGCCCCCGCCTGATCTACCAACACAGTTTTCGGCGATAATGCAGCGCGAGATCCTCCCCTTTAGGCCGCGCACGCCCGCCCCAGTCCCACGCGTCAAATCCCCCGCGGCAGCCGTATTGCTTGTGATGAAGCAATGGCTGATTGATGCGGCAGCCTGAAAAAACTCAACATCATCCCACGACTCCGCAAGTATCCCTGCGCCGCAATCCGCCTCGCCATTGGTAATTGTAAAGCCGGAGAGCTCGCAGCTCTCGTTTTCCGTGCCAGCGAACGTGACGACGGAGCCGAGCTGCTGGCCGTCGATAATCGTCGCCTCAACAACGTCCCGGTCCCAGATGTCGGTCGAGGTCAGGACGATATTCTTGCCGAGAAAGTGGATGTTCTCGTAGAACGTGCCCGGATGCACAATGATCACGTCGCCCGTTGCAGCGGCGTCGATCGCCTCCTGAATCGCCGTGAAATCCCCCGACCCGTCCTGCTTCACCTGATACTCCGCCGCGAAAAGGCTCCCGCCCAGCAGCAGCATTGCCAGAAAAACAGACATCAAGGTTGTATAGAATCGCTTCATAGTTAAACTCCTGTCAACTATGATCATACATAAAACTTCGGAACATAGCAACGACACTACGGCACCCCAATAATCAGATTGATCGTTTCTGAAGTTGATCTCTGAAGCTGGCTGGCACATAGGCACGGGAGTTCATATCGAAAGCCGAGTTGTTGCTTCTTTCACCTAACGGGTGCGAACGAGGAGTTCAGGCTGTAATCCCCGACAGGGGATAGCCGTGCGTGCAACGCAACGGGGAGGTTAGAAAGGGGGATTGTGGCGCTATTCGGACCGTCAGGCTACGCCTGCGGCTACCCATGGTCTGCCCTTCGGGCAGGAGCTTCTGCCCTCCAGCCGCGAGGCAGCCGCTACGTTCCCCGCTCCAATCTGATTGTCGAGGGGCAAACTCCGTGCTAAATCGATGATTCATTACGATCGAGTATGACCAATCGGGCAACAGGACGAAGATAAGCGACGGGTGCGAGTCTCTGCACCGTCATCATCTCATAGCCCTATGATTTGCCAAATGCGGATAGGGCGGGGCAAGGAGGCTGGGTCATAATTCACCGCCCATACGACTCCACACGGACTTTTGGGACGGCCTCTTCGGTCGTGGCTCCCCGAGACGGACTCGAACCGCCGACCCGGTGGTTAACAGCCACCTGCTCTACCAACTGAGCTATCGGGGAGTGTAATGATTACCAAACAAATATAGGTTATGGGCTCGCCCGTTGTCAAGTTTACGCGCAAAGAATCACAGGCATTCGGCTCAGCGCAGCTGCCTGTGCACGGCGTATCTTGACAAGGCAGAGACATCAAACCCACAATGGGCCGAGGATGCGGATTCCCACCGCTTGGTAGGTGGCTTCCGCTTTATACAGCGAGTCTGACATGTCAGATGAGGCAACTATGATTGCTTGGGAAGGGCAAGAGAACGCTATGTCCGGGGAGATGTCAGGCACGGGCATGAACATCGTTCGTCGAGAACAGCTAGCTGACCTTAGGAGGGCACTTCGTAAGGCGCGCCGGCGAACGGCATCTCTTATGTCTGGCCCTCATCCCATGAACAGGGCCGCCGTTGTAGTAATTGCGGCCGCATCGGCAGTGGCCTGGCTTGCGCGGACTAAGGAGGAAAAGTGGCCTCCGGCAAACATCGATGCGTCCAGCTGGCCCCAAGCCCTTCACAATGCCCTCGATGTCGTCCTCTCTAGCGACAAAGGAGCCCGCCTTGCGGACATCAATTCCGCGGCCAGGCTGCTTTCCGAGTCGCTGCCGCGCAGATTCTGGTTGGCTGATGACATCTTGGTCTGGGTGTATGAGTCGTGCGATGAGGGCAGAAGTGCTCGACGCTACAAAGGGCAGTATTACACGCCTGGTTGGCTCTCAGAGCTCTTGGTCCGGCTTTGTCTAAAGGCTCACTCCGAGCGCAAGAGGCAGTCCAAAGCCGCACCCAAACTCAGGATACTCGACCCGGCATGTGGCTCAGGCGCTTTTCTTCTGGCAGCGGCTCGTATTCTGTATGAATCGCAGCCTGAGGCTGAGCAGCTACCCGATGCGACAGGGACCCCGAACAAAGCTGACGTGGGGGATAACCTGTTCGGGCTCGACATCGATCCGACCGCCCTCGCCCTCGCAGAGCTGAGTTTGGGCTTTCTCCGCTTTCGCCTGCACGGAAAATTCGATACTACTGCCGCCAGTTTGCATCGGCGCGACTTCCTAGACAAAAGATCAGGACTTCCTTTCAATAGACCATCCCCGTCACACCAACCGAATGGCTCGACGTTTCCGCTCAATCCTGCATCGAGCACGAAGTTCGACGTCATAGTCGGCAATCCTCCCTATCTTGGATTCCATCATCACTCGCCAACTTATCGGCAGCGGGTCTTGGCCCGCTACTCGGTCTTTGATGGGAAGGCAGACGTCTTCTACTACTTCATCGAAAGAGGCGTCGAGTGCCTCCGCACGGGAGGCGTCTTGGGATACGTGGTCCCTCGTTACTGGCTTGGGGCGGACAAGGCGGCGCCACTGCGCGGCTTCCTCGCCCGAAAAACCGAGCTGGTCTATCTGCTCGATTTCAACACTGTTTCCGTGTTCGGTGGGCGAGGCATTCAGGTGTGCGTGCTGGTCCTAAGAAAAGAGAAACCAAACCCGTCGCACACGCTCAGGGTCTTTCGTGCTCCGAGCGTGGCCAAGATCGACGGCCGCGTCAGTCTAGAGAGCCTTCTGCCGAGCGCCGCATCGGCGTGGATGAGCTTCGACGTGCCGCAGCAGCTGCTCGCCGATCGCTGGGTGTTAGCGCCTCCGGCAGAGCGGGAGCTGATGCGCAAACTTGAGGCCGCTTCAGATTCGGTTCTGGGCGACGTGGCGTTGGTGAGTCCAGGCCTCATCACTGGGGCGGACAGGGTGCGAGGAGACGGCCAGCAGGCGTCCATGCGGGCTCAGGAGGGCATATTCGTGCTTTACAAGGATGAGGTTGCCGCCTTGAAACTACTGCCGCAGGAACTGGCACTTCTCAAGCCGTGGGTAAAAAACTCTCAACTTGATCGATGGGCTTTGCGGGATTCTGGGCAATATGTCCTCTACATCGTGGAGAAACCAGACCCGGTGAGCATGCCGAACCTGACTCGGCACCTTGCGAGGTTCCGGGACATTCTCGAGAGCCGCTACGAGGTTGGTCCGATGAATAGACCCTGGTGGAGGCTCATCCGGCCAAGAAGACCAGAGCAGTTCGTGTCCGCCACCCCCAAAATATTGGTCCCGTTCAAGGCTGAAGAGAGCAGGTTCGCGGTCGATTATGGCCGCTATTACTGTAGCGCGGACGTCTATTGCATAAATCCCGGAGACGCGGTTCTGCCGGAATATCTCTGTTGTCTGCTCAATTCGAGCCTGCTGGGCTTCTACTTTCGGCGCATCGCCAAGAAGATGGGGCGCTTATATGAATACTACGCTCACACGCTTGTCAGGCTCCCGATAAAGGTTGCCCCGATGTCGGATCAGGAACGATTCAAGAGCCTGCATGACGAGATTGTGGCTCGAGTCAAGGAGGCTCGCCAGGCCAGGCTTGCGGACTCGCAAGCAGTCAGCGACCTGGAGCGAACGATTGACGAGGCGGTGTTCGAGATTTATGGGATCGCGGCCCAAGAGCTGCCGCCAAGCGAGATAGCATCCGGCAAGTCCTGAGCCTCAGGCGGCCTCGCTCGCGCGTCTGTTGTAGAAGGTGTGCAGAAGCACGGCAAGCGCGATGGAATGCAGCTCGTTGTTCTGCACCTCGACGCGGGAGGTGATGATCATCGGCTTACGGGAGCCGACAAGAACGCTGCCCGTTTTGGCGTGGGCGAACCTGATCAGGGACTTGTAGAGTATGTTACCTTCCTCGATTTTGTTGACAATCAGGATGTCGGCATCGCCCGCAACCTCGCCCTTGACACCCTTCAACTCTGCCGCGGACTTGAACGTTGCAACGTCCAGCGACAGCGGTCCATCTATCACGGCGCCTCTTATCTGGCCCCTGTCCCCCATCTTGGAGATGATGGCGTTCTCCCTCGTCGCCTCCATCGCCGGGTTGACGACCTCAACCGCTGCCATTAAAGCGACCTTCGGCACGCTGATGCCCAGCGCGTTCGCCACGGAGATGGCGTTGACAATTATCTCCTTCTTCTGCTGCAAGGTTGGCTTGATCACGACTGCCGCGTCGGACATCAGAAGCATCTTATGGTAGTCTGGTATCTTGAGGCAGGACACCTGTGTCAGAAGGCCAGAGATGTCCAGCTCTCGCTTTTGGGCAAGGACGGCTTTCAAAAAATCGACGGCAGCCACGGCGCCCCTCATGAGGATGTCCGCATCGTCGCGCGCAAGCATGGCAACCGACTCCTTCAGTGCAGCCTGGTAGTCGGGAACATCAATCACCTCGTAAGCATCAAGGTTGACGCTGACACTCCTGGCCGCAGCCTCTATTGCGCTGCTGTTGCCCACTAAGATGGGAGATACGATGTCTCGCTCACGGGCAAGCTCTATCGCCTCAATCAGCTTTGCGTCCTCAGCACAAGCCAAAACTATACGCTTGCTACCCCCATCTGCCGCGTGCGACTCGCAGACCTCGATCATACGCTCGAATGTTCTTATAGGCGCCCGATCGCCGAGTTTCTGTATCCACGCCCCCAAGGAGTCCATCATAATCACACCCTAAATCCCAAACGCTGTCATTTCACCGAGCAACATCAATGAGGCAAACCATGCTTAAGCTACTCGCTAATCCTGGCGTAGGTCTTGGCCTCTTCAACTCCATCTAGCACACGTGCCGCCCCCTGCGCCAACGACTCCAATTCCCCCTCTCCCGCGTGAACGTAAACCGGTCCAAGGAACTTGATCCTTTCTAATATCCGTTCTATAAGGACCTTCGACTGCGCAGCCCCACCGCTGATCAGTATTCCGTCCATCTTCCCCGAAAGAGCGCAGGCCGCACCGCCTATCGCTTTGGCAATCTGAAATGCCATCGCCGAAAAGACCAGGTCCGCTTTCTTGTCGCCGTCTGCAATCATCTGCTCGATCTTCTGAAGGTCATTTGTTTTAAGATAGCTGTAAAGCCCGCCCTCCTTGACCAGCTTGTGTTTCATCTCCCCTGCCGACGCAAACTTGCCAGAGAAGCAGAGGTCTATCAGCTGGCGAACGGGCAGTGTGCCCACTCTTTCGGGGCTGAACGTGCCCTCGCCCAAGAGTGCGTTATTCATATCGACGATCTTCCCGCCCTTCAGCGACACCACCGAGATGCCGCCTCCTAGATGGCAAACCACGAAGCTCGTATCCTCAATTGGCTTGTTGAGCTGCTCAGCACGTCGCCTCGCAGTGGCCTTGATGTTAAGCGCGTGCGTCGTTGATACTCGCTGTATCTCGGCGTAGCCCGAGATGCGTGCTATGTCCCACAGCTCGTCCGTCATTACCGAATCGACGATGAAGGCCGGAACACCCAGCTTATCTGCGATCCCCTTGGCGAGCGGCGCGCCAAGATTTGAGGGGTGATCGCCGTAGCGGGACACCTTCAGGTCCTCCACCATATCGTCGTTGACAAGATATGTCCCTCCCGGCAGCGGGTGCAGCAGACCGCCTCGGCCAACCACGCCTCGCGTTCTAGTCTGCCAACCCTCTAGTTTCTCCAGAATCTTCAGGATCGTCTCCATCCTCCACTCGTACTGCTCATAGACAACTCGAGAGGCTGCCACCAAGGCCCTGTCATGGGCGACTGTCTCCTGGAGAACGGAGCCATTCTCTCCAAACAAAGCTACCTTGGTCGAGGTGGAGCCGGGATTCACCACAATGATCAAGTCTCTATTAACCATCTAACCCTCAGCGCAAATCTAATTGAAAACAGGAAGATTCAGACGCCGCTATTATCCTCAAGCTGGATAGGTCTTTCAAGCTATATGCCCAGCACCGCGAACCTGCATACTAAAACTGGCCCCGCTTGGAGCCTAATCGAACATCAACTCGGAGCTGACATCCTTCCCGAGCACTCGGACGATGCTCACCGCGGTCCTGCTGCCGTATTTGGCCACAACCTTGTAGTCACCACTGGGAATCTTCTTGAAATCAAGTGTGTATTGCCTGTCCGCATCAGCGTTCTTGACCCTCTTCTCAAAGCGTTCTGGCCCCTTAATTGTTACGCTAAGATCGGCGTCCCCGAGAAAGATGACCGCTAGCTGCGGAGTTGTAATGGTCAGGTGCAGATCGCTCGTGGCGCCGGCGGGAATTGGGGCTGGTGAGGGAACTGCGCTCACGGCAGCGGGAGCTCTTGGCGCAGGTTGTGCCGCGGCCGGTGTGTAAGTTGCGCCCGACCACGCGCCGCCAGCTTGCGCCGGCCCAGGCGCCTCGCCAGGAATCACGTGTCCGTGCTCGGCCCAAACAAGCCGCTCGCCCGTGAAGGGGTCAAACACGAACATCGCCGGGAAGAACTCGCGTGTCGTAACGTTCATCTTGATCTTCCCAGACCTTTCCCCAACGACGATGTGGCTGATGTCCTTGCGCTCAGCCCTGGTCCAATCCAGCTTGTGTGTTACAGGATCGTTATAGACGTAAAGGAACCCGTCCTTGAGCTCGCAGTCGGTCAAAGTGAACCGCTCGCCCTGCTTGTTCACGATTATCACAGTCGAAGGTTCCTTGTCCGAAAGAAGTATGAGCCCCAGATCAGCGAAGTTATATGCCACCCTCTGCTGCCCTAAACGCCCACTCACATGATACGCTGCTACCTCGCTCGTCGTGCCGAGGTGGTCAAAGAATACCGAGTCGCCGTTTCGCAAGTACAGCGTCCCGCTGAAGCCTTTCTCTCCTCCAAAGCCGCAGCTGGCGAGCGCCAGCACGAAAACAACGGAACAAGCCACAAAAACTGAGTAACGATTCATCCTCGACCCTTTCCCAACCGTTGTGTCGCTGTTACAAAACCCTCCTATCAGAATAGGATAACGCTTTGAGCCAATTTTAACAGATCAGAGCTTGGACTCTGCCGGCTTACCTGTTCTTTGGCCAAGAACCGAAAGCCGTGCCCCACCAAGTCACGCCCAGAAAGGATTAACGGTAGGAACTCAAAGCTCTTTGTGCACTTACTGGCCCGGCGGTCTTGCCGGATGTGTTTATCTGCATGGCACGTACCTGCTGAGCCGAGCACCTCTACAAAGCTCCCGACGGCCACACAAACCCGATAGGGTATCGGGGCGATAGGATTTGAACCTACGACCACCGGAACCCCATTCCGGTGCGCTCCCAGACTGCGCCACGCCCCGAGGACCAATACCAGCTGCTTTCAGCATCAAAATGGAGCGGGAAACGGGATTTGAACCCGCGACCCTCGCCTTGGCAAGGCGATGCTCCAGTGTTCAATTATAGGCTATTTAGCCCATCAAACGACTTCCAGAAACGGCACTGTGCCTTATTTGTGCCCACTTATATGCATCCTGTTACTCTCATCGTCTTGACCAAGCCCTAAGCCGTCCGGCGCTGGACATGCCTCAAAAACAGCACGGCGCATCGCCGAATCGGAGATTGAAACATACATTTGGGTCGTCCGCAATGACTGATGTCCGAGCAAGCTTTGAATGATCCACGGACTCGCGCCCGCTCGCGCCATTCGTGTCCCGAAAGTCCGCCGCAGATCGTGAAGAACTACGTGTTCGATCCGCGCACGTTCGCAACAAGAGTGAAAGCTCCGCTTGATGCTTTCGATCGCCTGCCCTTCGTTTGTAGCAATCACAGTCGCCCCAACCCGAGGCACCGCTTTGAGTATGTCCTGAAGCCAGCCTGCCAACGGCACCACCCGACTTTTCTTGGTCTTCTCTGCGTGGATAATGATTGACCCCGAATCAAGATCAATATCCTGCCATAACAACCCCAAAGCTTCACCTCGACGACAACCCGCCCCAACCATCAGTGCGAGTGCCGGCAGTAAATAGTTCGGCCCGTTCTGCGCCTCGGCAAGCAAACGATTGACCTCACTGTCCCCTAAGACGCGGTTACGAGGAGCAACCATCATCTGTTTTACTCGACCCGCAAGTGGGTTGACGCTCAACTCGCCTCGTTCGACAGCTCGATTCAACGCTGCGATCAGCACAGTCAATTCACGCTGAAGAGTCCCAGGCTTGACGCTCTGCAATCGCTCCCGCTTATACCGATCAACATCTATCACCGTGAGCCTACCAGCCGAGATACTACCGTTCAGGACCCGCAGGATATTACGCATAGCCAGGTCAGACCGACCCCAGCGCTTCCCCATAGTCTTCTGCCAATCAACATATCGTTGAAGGACTGTCGCAAGCCTCAGCTGCCCACGGGACGGCCCAAAGAACTTGCCCGACACTGCGTCCGACTTGAGCTTCGCCTCGATTTGAAGAGCAACCCGCCGGCTCCTAGTGCCCGTTGAGATTCGATGCCGACAACCACCCTGGTCCCGGAAATCGACATAGAAGATGTCAGAACCAGTTCGCTTGATTATCGCCATCACCGACCCAACTTACGATGACGCCGACTGCAGTGCGACAATGCGCCCAAGACAGCGGCAGCCCGCCGGCCATACACGCGCCTAATGTATCCGGAGATAGACCGCCCGCGCCCACCATAAAGATGAAATCCAAGAGCCTCAGCCCGCAACGCAATGGTCACAGCTCGACACTCTGCTGGCGTCCGAGGGTGATAAACATCCGCCACCGAAAGCGGTGCCCTGTCAGGCTCTTTCTCGCCTTCAACCAACTGCTCTGTCCAGGCCAACGCCCCGCCAATCCCAGTGTGCTCATCGTCATACTCTTGACTCGAACTCATATTCTCTCGCCGCCTCGCCCGCAGTGCGACCTTATGCATCTCGGCCAAAACACTCGACAGATGGTAAGGAATTCCACCGTGCTCAAGCAACTGACTCGCAATCATGTCCTCAACATCCCTATCCGTCGGGCTACGTCCCATTCCTACAAGAGATCGCTTGTAACCCGCTCGCCAATACTCCCAATCGTCCTCGTCGTGTATCCCACCGCCTTCTTTGGGAAGCACCCCCACGACCGGAAAGAGAGAACAACGCCAGTCCTCGTCATAGTCATACTCAAACTTAGGAATCGAACCCTCGCCCAAACGACCATCGCCTAGCTGAACCCAATCCCCAGAAGAGCGAATCCTCCGCTGACGACTCACCCGAAATAGCACCCTCTTACTCATGGACGGCTTCGGACGCTCGTCAAACAGCCGCCATCGCAGCACTTGCACACCGCCCGTCTCGCCCCGATAACTAAACCGCGTCCACACCACCACCTTCAGGGGGAAACTGGCGTCCAGCTTGCTCGCTATCTCCTGCAACAACTCGACCAGAAAATCATCAAACCCCATCAACAACCGCGTTCCTTGAGCAAACGGCTTCGGCCCACGACGACCTTCTCCAAGACGCTTAGCAATCAATTCGACCACAGATTCCTTTGCTTTACGCCCATCTAGTAGCCCTCCAAAACGAAAACAAATCGCTTCGACGAAGCCTCCCGCCGCTTTACGGCTATTCCGCCTTACTCCCAATCGCCTATCCTCAAAATGTCCTAAACTTCACATCAAACCCTATGTGGACAGCCTACACAAGATAGACCGATACGTCAACCATTTTAATGAGGAGTTTATTATGCATGATCTTCTCACCGTTAAGCAAGCCGCGAAGCTCTTAGGCGTTTCGCCCCAGCTCGTCTATTTGCAGATTCAGGCCGGCCTTCTCGCGCATGTGAGAGTCGGCACGCGCACCATCAGGATTGAGCAGGCGGACCTTGACGCCTATCTCGCTTCTGGCCACCAGCCCGCCAACGAACGCACCGCCCGATTGCTAGGCCGAGCCCGCGTCAAGCCGATTGACCTGAGCCCCCGGTGAGCCACGCGTCCCCCATCGATCTGCACTGGGTCTCGATGCCCATTCTCGCCGGACGGAAGGCGCCACCGCTGCTTGATAAGTGGCAAGCTCGGGACCCCGCTGAGCTCCACAGCGTCCTCGAACAATGGGCTGATAGGTGCAACATCGCCTTTCGCTTGGACGGCTGTCTCTGCCTCGACCCTGACACCCCGTCAGCCGAGACGTTCTTGAAGACGCTAGAGCTACCGCCCACATTAACGATTCGGACATGGAGAGGCCATCTCAACAGGCTTTATCTACCGCCCGCCGGTATCCCCCTGAAAAGCCAGAAGGTTGTAGCCGGCGACATCTCGATCGACGTCAAGGCCGGGCATTCCGCTTACGTTCTCGGCCCTGGGTCGCATGTTCACCTCGACGGCCAGAAGGGGGACTATCAGTGGGTGCCTGGGCTCGGCCCGACCGACATCGAGATGGCAACACTCCCGATGCCAACCTGGCAGAAGATCATGTCGCTCATCGACAAGGGCAAGGCCAAGTGTCCAGTCAAGTCGCCTGAGACGATTCATGAGGGGCAGCGGAACGATACGCTGTTCAGGTTGGCGAGTTTATTGCGACACAAGAACTTGGCGCCAGAGGCCATTCTGGCAGCGCTGCAAGCAGAGAACCAGAGCAAGTGCTCTCCGCCGTTGCCTGAGGCCGAAGTGCAGGGGATTGCGAACAGTGCCGCAAATTACGCGCCAGCGCCGGCAGTCCCAGAGGCACATCGCCCGAAGGCGTTCAGGCTATCTGCTGAGACCGCTCAAGAGCTTAACGCACTGCATACTACTGAGCTTGGGAACGCGTATCGGTTTCAGCTCCTCACCAGAGGCCTCGTCCGCTGGACTAAACAGTCCGCCTGGCTAGTATGGGATGGCAAACGCTGGCGGCGTGATGCTCATGCCGAGGCGTTTGCTCTTGTGCAGCGGGTCGGACCAACGCAACTTCTTGCTTCCGCCCAAGAGAGTGATCCTGACAGGCAAAAGGCACTGGTCAAGTGGGCGTTCTCCTCCGAAAAACGCTCGAATATCGCCAACAGTTTGGAACTCGCAACGGTCCTGCCCGACATCCTGATTGAGGAGAATGAGTTCGACCAACACCCCGAACTGCTGAATGTCCAGAACGGCATTGTCGATCTACGCACCGGCCAGCTTCGCAAGCACGATCCAGCCTTTAAGATGACGCAGATCGCACCAACAACATACGACCATACCGCCCAGTGCACGCTCTGGCTCAAGCACCTTGCATTCTGCTTCAGCGGCAACGAGGCGCTCATTGAACATATCCAACGAGTATGTGGTTATATGCTAGTCGGCAACGCTGATCAGCAATGCTGGTGGCTCTTCCTCGGCAAGGGAGCCAACGGCAAAACCACAATTGTTGAGGCCATGAAACTCATCTTGGGGAGCGGGGCTTCAGGTTATGCCAAACACATCGACAAGAAGACCCTTCAATATCACCATGACCGCGAAGTTTATGAAGTCGCAGACCTGCAGGGCAAACGGTTTGTTGATGCCAACGAATTCGGCGCAAGAGCGCTCAATACAGGACTGCTTAACGGTCTTTGCGATGGAAGCACGGTCAGCGCCCGGCAGATATATCGAGAGAACTTTGAGTTCACGCCTGTCGCAACTTTCGTGGTCTGTAGTAACCACGAGCCCAGAATTGCTGATACCAGCTGGGCAACCTGGCGGCGCATCCTGCGGATCAACTTTCTGAACCAGGTCCCAGAACAGGGTCGAGTTGAGAAGTATTGGAACACCCTCTATCGAGCTGAAAGCGCCGGCATCCTAGCCTGGGCCGTCCGAGGTGCTGTCAAGCTGCTCACAAATGGCCTCGCCATCCCGAAGTCAGTTAAGGACATCACCCGCCAGTTCGAGCTCGACTCCAACCCGCTCGAGGTCTGGCTCAGAGAACATTGTGAGCGCGGCGCCGGCTACAAAGAAACTGCTGAGAAATTGTATGCCAATTACGACGAATTTGCCCACGAAATGGACGCGAATCTCCTAACTTCCACTGCTTTTGGCATACAACTCAACCGATACGACTTTGACAAACAGCGCCCACACTCAAGTGCCTCTAACAGCCGCCAAACAGTCTATTTTGGGCTACGACTCAAATGAAGTTGGGACAGGGTTGGACAGGGTTAACAGTGTTTTTCGGAAACCTTCCAGGATTCTTCTTCATGAGGGGACTTTCCGAAAAAGGGCAATAACTGTGTCCAACCCTGTCCAAACCGAGCAAAAAAACCTAAGAGAGAAGAACGTGAAATGAACACAACCATCGATCGCATCACTAACATTCTTGCATGGCTCCTCGTCCTCACAGAAAGCGCGGCCCTCGCGTGGCTCGTCAGCATCGCAGTCAGATAGTGCCCAGAAGCGAGAAATACGCCGTCAGTAGGACGAGTTGAAGACGGCCTCTTCCCCGTGGGGTGGATTACTCGATTGACTGTTGATTGATAAGACTTCTCCCACGCTCCTTCAAGGTTGTAGGTGAGCCGAGTGAGGCGCTAGCGCTTCCACGTTCCGCTTCGCTCCACTTCCTTGCGAGGGGGGGGTGTCACAGACGGTTACACTACGTTGACGAGCACATCCCCGGATAGTATGCTCGAGCTAGAACATCAATGATGTTCGCCGAGCATCTCCCCAAAACAGTGAAAACCAGCCGAGAAACGCCACAAATCCCTTCCTGAACACCATCAAACGCCCTTACCGACACAACCAGAAAAATAGCGATCCCCGTAGTTTCGCTCTAGTGGCAAGCAAGTAGGCCGCCGTGAGAGAGGTAGAATTTCACCCGCAAAAATTTCTCACGCAAATGAATACCCCATGCTCCTGATATGGCCTCGTGAGAATCTGAAGTGGTATCTCTCATTGGGCCGCGATAGGGATTCTCGGTCCCCAATGACTGCTCCTGTAAGCTCCGCGGACGCTCTGCTCCTGAAGTAGTGTCAGCAGACTACAGGTCAAGCAGGTCAGGGGGCATGGCCGTCAAGGGGGGGTGCGGTTACGCCCCTCAGAAGGAGGAGAAGGATGATGGGGAGCTGAGCGCTCCCCCGCATTAGAGCGCTAAGTGTGAGGTCAAGGGGACATGCACAGACGCTGTTCACTGCGTATGGGCTGAGCCAAAGCCTACTCACCACCTCGAGCTCCGCTAGAGATGAGGAGGAGGAAGGACTGGTCGCCTCTGGCTCCGAGGTGTTCGGGGCGTTAGGGGCGCCCCTCTAGTTCCCGAGCTTCGCAAGCTCAGCTCTTGCCCACCCGTGATAGGTGAGCATGTTAAGCGATGCGTTGAGCGTGTTCCCACGACCATAGCGAGAAGAAGGAGGCGCTCCGTTAGAGTTCGCGCAGGCTAACGAAC
>DATLAJ010000106.1 GCA_035527515.1 bacterium | reverse complement strand
ATGGCTTTTTGGCAAGGTGTACGGCTTTCATGCGCCCTCGCTTCCCGCGGGGGTCTCGATTGAGTACAAGGTTGAGTCTGGAGAAGCGCTATCTCCGACGGGCAGCGACATCATTGTCGTGTCGGCGGCTGGTGAGCCGCTCCTGTTTCTTCGGGGCAAGACCCTTTTGGCGCGGGCCGATGTCGGCGACACGTTTGTCATCCCCGGAACCGGAGGCGTGCACGTTACGGTTGAGAACTTCTGGGGCAGCGCGTCAAGAAAATATCAGGTTGTGGAGGGCAAACCTTCGGGCGAGGTTACAACCCAGTGTGTTCGGGCAAGCGTTCGAGATGCCTCGGGCAACCTCTTGCATCGGGAATGGGCGCCGCTTGACAAGAAGATCGTCCTTGTAACGCCGGAGGGGGAGCTCGCGCTAAGCCTTGCGAAGCCCAAGAGGCCGCTGGGATTCGACGTCTCTCTTGAGAGATTCGAGGCGCGGACGTATCCGGGCAGCATGATGCCCTCGCAATACATCAGCACCGTAGTTGTTAGCCGGGCCGTGCTTGGTGAGAAGTTCACCTACACAGTTAGTCCCAACCATCCTCTTGTTTATGGGGACTACAAGCTCTACCAGTATGCCTACGACAAGGCGGATGATGGCAAGATGGTCTCGATACTGGGGGTCAGTCGGGACCCTGGCGTGCCAGCGTTTTACATTGGCTCGCTGTGCCTTTTAGTGGGCATGTTGCTTCATTTTTTGTCGGCCCGAAGGCGGAGGGGCGTGCGGCCATGATGAGGAGGCTGGCCTGCATTGGGGTTGTCGCGCTGTTCGCCCTTGCTGTGGCGCTTTGTATCGTCGGGTTTGGCTCAGGTGGTTCGGCGGAGCCTTCGCTTCGCAGCTTCGATGCCCAAGTTCATTCGGCGATATGTGGGCTCCAGCACCTGCCGGTTCAGGATGCTGGGAGGGTCAAGCCGCTGGCCTCGTTTGCCCGTGAGAGGTTGCAGGAGGTCTCAGGGAAGCGCTCTTGGTCTGGGCTTTCCCCGACTCTGACTGTTCTAAGCTGGGCGCTTTGCCCCAAGATGTGGTCAGAAAAACCCATAATCAAAGTTGAGGACGCCCTTGTGCCCGAGCTGTTTGCGCACAACGCGTCTGCCCGGGCAACCTACATCTCCAAAGCGCAGTTGCAGAGGAGCCTTCAAGCGCGGCCCGCCGAAGCCACGGGCGGTCCTTCCGACCGACAGAAGTCGCGAGCGTGGCAGAGGCAGCGAAGGAGGTTGATGCGGTTTGAGAGGCTTGCCTCGGATATGAGGCTTTTCGCTCGCTCTGGTTCTGAGGGCTGGGTATCGCTCAGTAACGAGGCCGGGCTGGAGGCAATCGCGGCGAAGGGTGTGCTTGAAGAGCTAGCGTCATCGCTTGAAGGGCTTGACGAGGTCCTGTTTGCGGACGCGGCGGCGAGAGTTGAAACTATTGCGTCATCTTGCGGCGCTGGCCTGTGGCCGCCACGGTGGCGGCTTGCTCTCGAGCTTTTCTATGACCGAATCAGGCCGCTTTGGGTGCTTGCTCTGCTATACATAGTGATCGCGGTAACATACATAATGGGCTACCTCGCAGGCAGCGAGAGACTGCCGCGCTGGAGCAGCGTCGCGATTATGCCCGTTGCCGCACTGCACATAGCTGCCATCGTCGCAAGGGCGGAAATCGCCAGAAAGGTGATGGCGAGCAACACCTACGAATACATATTGGTGATGACTGTGATCGCAGCAGTAGCGGCGATCGTGCTCAATCTTCGCTCAGGTGAGCCGGCCTACGGATTTTTGGGCAGCTTGCTCTGCGGAGTCGGGTTGGCAGCAACGCTCCTCTCGCCGGTCTCTGGGAAAATCACGCAGCTGCCGCCAGTTCTGAAGAGCGACTGGATGACCTACCACGTTGGCGCGGCCGTGCTGAGCTACGGCGTTTTGTATCTTGCATTCGGCATTTCGGTTGCTTTCCTGCTTCTCTCTGACAAGCGGCAGGCGGCGCTCCGAGCGAGGCTATTTACGAGCAATCTAGCGCTGATTAGGCTTGGCTTTTTTCTGTTAGCGCTTGGGATAATTACAGGCGCAATCTGGGCAGATAGGGCGTGGGGAAGGTATTGGGGTTGGGACCCCAAAGAGAGCTGGAGCCTCGTTACTTGGTGTATTTATGGAGTATTCTTGCACCTAAGGCTCTGCCTCCCCGCCAAGAGGCACCGTGCGGTGCTCGTGGTGGTTTCAATTGTAGGCTTCGTCGCGGTATTATTCACATTCATAGGTGTCAACTACATCCTAAGCGGCCTGCACAGCTACGCTTAAGAGAGGAACAGGAGCGAGTCATGCTTGAGTTTATCAATGCCTACTTCGAGCAGATAAAAAAGACGATAAGTAATATCTCGGGGGAGAAAATCCAGGAAGTCCTCAACATCATTTTCGAGGCGTACAAGAACGACAGGTGCCTGTTCGTCTTCGGGAACGGTGGAAGCGCGGCAACCGCCTCGCACATAGCCTGCGACGCGGCAAAGGGCACGGCGGCGCCTGGCAAGCGGCGTTTCAAGGCGATGTGCCTTTCCGACAACGCACCGCTGATAACAGCCTGGGCCAACGACACCGACTACCGCAACACGTTCGGGGAGCAGCTGAAGAACTTCGTGCAGCCGGGCGATGTGGCGTTGGGGCTGAGCTTCTCGGGAATGTCCCCGAACGTCATAAACGCTTTCAAGACCGCGAACGAGATGGGAGCGACTTCGATCCTGTTTTCAGGCAAGAGCGGCGGTGAGGCCAGGAAAGTTGCCACGGTGCACGTTCTTGTCCCGAGCGAGCACATGCAGCAGATAGAGGACATCCACGCCATGCTCAATCACATAATCTTCATGGTGCTTAAGGAACGCATCGCTGAGTATGACTCGGAGCGAGACGTGGAGGACGAGTAGCGCCCGCCCGTAGTTACGCGGCACAAGCGGCGGCTTGTGGGATAGGCTTTCGGCGAGGCTAACGGTGCTATGGTCTCGGCGGTCAGGGGGAACGTGCGGGCAGATGAGGTTGCTTAACGGCCAACCATTACCTATATTGCCGGCATCCTCAGAGCATCCGTAGGTCATTAAGGGAATCGGCGAGGGGTGCTGGATGATATTCGATGGAGAAGTTTGATGTTTAGGAAGGTTTTGTCAAGCTACGATCAGCACGAGATCGAGCCGAGGATACTGAAGTTCTGGGAAGCTGGCCGCATGTTCGAGCGCCTCGTGCAGAAGAACAAAGATGGCCCTAGATTCTCGTTCATTGATGGGCCGATAACGGCCAACAACAAGATGGGCGTTCACCATGCCTGGGGCCGGACCTACAAGGACATATTCGTTCGCTACAAGTCGATGCAGGGGGCTCACCAGCGCTATCAGAACGGCTTTGACTGTCAGGGGTTGTGGGTTGAGGTGGAGGTCGAGAAGGAGCTGGGCCTCAACTCCAAGAAGGATATCCGCGCCTACGGACTGGATAGATTCTCGACGAGGTGCAAGGAGCGTGTGAGGGAGTATGCCGCGGTGATCAGCGAGCAGTCGAGGCGTCTGGGGCAATGGATGGACTGGGAGAACAGCTATTACACGATGACGGATACGAACATCGAGTATATCTGGATGTTCCTGAAACGGTGCCACGAGAACGGGTGGCTCTATCGAGGCAAACACGTCATGCCGTGGTGCATTCGTTGCGGCACGTCGCTGTCTCAGCACGAGATGGTCGATTCGTATCGTGAGGTCAAGCATCCGTCGGTCTTTCTACAGCTGCCGATCGTTGGGCGCGAGAACGAGTTCTTCATGGTCTGGACAACTACGCCCTGGACGCTGGCCGCAAACACCGCGCTGGCCGTCAACCCAAAGCTTACTTATGCGAAGGCCAGACACGGGGGCAAGGTGGTATATCTATCGAAGGGCACCCTGGCGGCAGTTCTGGGGGACGGCGCTGAGGTGATGTCGGAGCACAAGGGCGAGGAGTTTGAGGGCTTTCGCTACAAAGGCCCATTCGATGAGCTCCCCGTCCAGCAGGCCATAGACCACAGGGTCATCTGCGACGAGATGGTCGGTGAGACCGAGGGCACTGGGATCGTCCACATAGCCCCGGGCTGCGGCGCGGAGGATTTCGAGGTCCACAAGAGGGAAGGTATCGGGATCGTCGATCCGGTCGATGAGGCGGGACGCTACCTCGATGGGTTCGGAGAGCTCACGGGCATGCGCGTGACCGAGGTGGCACCCATTGTTTACGAGTCGCTCAGAGAGAAGGGGTATCTTGTCAAAAAGGAGACGCTAGCGCACCGCTATCCTGTCTGCTGGCGCTGTGGCGACGAACTTATCTTCCGGCTCGTTGAGGAGTGGTTCATCAGGTGCGATGCTCTGCGCAAACCTCTGATTGAGGCGGCGCGGACGGTCAAGTGGATACCGGACTACATGGGCAAGCGGATGGAGGACTGGCTGAACAACATGCAGGATTGGTGCATCTCGAGGCGCCGGTTCTGGGGCTTGCCGTTGCCGTTCTACCATTGTTCGGACTGCGGGCATATAACGATAGTCGGCTCCAGGTCGGAGTTGGCTAGGCTCGCGGGGATGTCTAATGAGGAGCTCCCGGAGCTTCATCGACCTTGGATCGACGCGGTTCCGATTAAGTGCGAGAAATGTGGTGGGAAGGCGGTGCGGACGGAGGACGTCGGGGACTGTTGGATGGACGCGGGGATCGTGCCGTTCTCGACGCTGAAGTATAAGGAAGACCACGAGTATTGGGAGAGGTGGTTTCCCGCCGAGTTTGTCTGCGAGATGCGAGAGCAGATACGGCTTTGGTTCTACTCGATGCTGTTTATGAGCGTAACGCTCGAGGGCCGCTCGCCATATAAGAGCGTCCTGATCTACGAGAAGGTCTTTGATGAGCATGGCGAGCCGATGCACAAGACCCGTGGCAACGTGATCTGGTTCGACGAGGCGGTCGATAAGATGGGTGCGGACATCATGCGTTGGCTTTTCGCCTCGCAGAACACGGCCTACAACATCAGTTTTGGCTACGGACCGGGGAAGGAGATCAAACGTTCGTTGTTGACCTTTTGGAACGCCTACTCCTTTTTCATGACGTATGCCAGCCTCGACCAGCCGAACGTCGTCCTGACCGATGCGCCCACTTCCGGCCTTGCCGAGCTCGACCGATGGGTGCTTTCCCGGCTTCATACGGTTATACGCGAGGCGACCGAGGCTTATGAGCGCTACAATGTCATGTCGGTCGTCAAGCAAGTGGAGGCCTTCTTCGACGACCTGCCCAACTGGTACATCCGCCGCAACCGCAGACGCTTTTGGCGAGCGACCTCCGACACGGACAAGCAGGCGGCCTATCAGACGCTCTATACAGTCCTGGTCGAGGTAACCAAGCTCATCGCCCCCATCGTCCCGTTTCTCTCCGAGGAGATATACCAGAACCTCGTCGTGAGCGTCCATCCGGATGCGCCTCAGAGCGTGCATCTGAGCGATTTCCCGCGGGCGAACAGGGAGCTGGTGGACGCGAGGCTCGAGGCGGATGTTGCACTGACGAAGCGCATCGTGAGCCTGGGTCTCTCCGCCCGGAACAAGGCAGGGATCAAGGTTCGGCAGCCACTCGGCAAGATGCTGGTGCGGCTTGAGGGTGATAATGAAAAAGAGAGGCTCGACCGGTTCCTGCCGGATATCCTCGATGAGCTGAACGTCAAGGCGGTCCAGGTAGTTGATTCGCTTCAGGGCTTTGCCGAGCCTATCGTGAGGTTCAATCTCAAGCTCGTTGGCCCGCGGCTGGGTCCAAAGCTGGTTGAGGCGCGGCGTGCGCTGGAGCCGGAGCGTGCCCGCGTTTACGAGAGTGCCGTCAAGGGCGAGCCCGTTTTTCTTACGGTTGACGGGGAGAAGCTACCCTTTGAGTCTTCAGAGCTGATCCTTGATCTTGAGGGCCGCGAGGGCTATTCGGTGGCCGCTACGGGCGCGCTTACGGTCGCGCTGGACACAGTCTTGGACGAGCCGCTCATAGTAGAGGGCATGGTTAGGGAGCTCGTGCGCCACGTGCAGGTGATGCGGAAGGATGCTGGTTTCAACGTGGAGGACAGGATCGGTCTTTACGTTGCGTGTGGCGATGAGGTGAGGTCGAGGATAGAGCACAGGATCGATTTCCTGAGCCAAGAGACGCTTGCCACAGAGGTGCGATTTGGCGAGAGCCCGGAGGGGGCGTTCTCGCGGTCCATCACCCTGCCAGCCGTGCTGAGCCCGAAGGGGGATGCCCGAGAAACTGAGCGGGTGACGCTGGGCGTGATGAGGCGAAGTAGCTAGCCCGGCTGTTTTCGATTGTGGAGGTTTTTTGGCAATGGCATACAGCGAGAAAGTAATCGAGCATTTTCAGCACCCGCGAAACGTGGGCGAGATTCCCGATGCGGACGGCGTTGGGCAGGTCGGCAACCCTGTCTGCGGCGACGTCATGAAGCTGTTCATTAGGGTGAAGGATGGCCGTATAGTTGACGCCAAGTTCAAAACTTTCGGCTGCGGTGCAGCGATAGCGACGAGCTCGATGATAACCGAACTTGTTAAGGGCATGACGTTAGAGGACGCGCTGAAGGTAACGAAGAAGAATGTGGCCGAGGCGCTTGACGGTCTGCCGCCGGTGAAGATGCACTGCTCGAATCTTGCCGAGGATGCTCTGAAGGCGGCGATTGAGGACTACCTCAAGAAACAAGATGAGAAGGGGCTTCTGAAGCGCTTTTTTAAGAAGACTCGACCTGCGAAAGATGCAAAGGACGACTGAGCCGCCTCATTGAGCGAGTTGGGTTCGGGTTCTTGCGCTGGGTTTCGGGATGTCTGCTGCGCCCGAGCCCATCCGTATTGGGGCTAGCCCAACGATTCGACAATCTGGCTTCGGGACTGGCGATCCCAACTTGCGCAGATATCCCAAGAATCACAGGGCGGCTCAGGAAGGTCATGGAACGACTCCGCCTGAGGTTACAGCTCGCCATTCACAAACGCGCGGGTGGTCTCGTTCCTTATCTCTGCGAAAAGCTTGGGAAGCGGCCCTTCATCGACGACCTGACCGCTGACGAGCAACATCCCACGGTCTCCAACCCTCTTGGCCTGCTCCACATCGTGCGTAACAAACAGAATGGCGATCTGCTCGCTCTCCTTCAGCATCCTGACGTGCTTCTCTACGGTCAGGGTCGAGGTCGGGTCGAGCGACGCAGTTGGCTCGTCCAGCAAGAGCACCTCCGGCTGATTGGCCAGCACCCTGGCAATCGCGACCCGCTGCATTTCGCCCTCGGAGAGATTCTCCGCGTTGCGGTCCAAAAAACTTTCGGCAAGGCCGGCCAGGGCGATGGACCGCAAAGCAAGCTCGCGTTCCTTGAGGGTAACACGGCCCCGGTCCGCTCTTGAAAGCCTCGGTCCATAAAGAACGTTCTCAACCACTGTTTCAGGAAACAGAGCAGGAGATTGCTGCACGAGGCCGATTCTTCGCCTCAGGGTGGTAACCTCGAGCTCCGAGATGTCCAGCCCATCGAGCCGGATAGTCCCGGCCGTGGGCACCAGCAATCGGTTCGCCAGCCTGAGCAAGGTGCTCTTGCCCGAGCCGGACGGCCCCGCGATTATGAATATCTCCCCCACCTTCACGCTGAAGGACACGCCCCTTATGATCGCTCTCTTCTCAACCGGGGCCTTCCGGTCATTGTCGAGCGTAAGCCGCGCAAAAGAAACCGACCTGAAACCAAGCCTCTCAGCCATAGAAGCACGCTTGTTCAGCACGGGCAGACCGCGTCATCAGCGTCAACCCAGAGATTTTTTGTATGTTATCTTCGTTCTCTCTCATGTGTTTATGCAAATGGGTCATGTCCTAACTTTCCTGCAAACAAGGAGTGGCGCGAGACCAGGGTTGATATAGGTTCAACCGAAAAGCTTCTAACCAGAAAGAAAGGAGACCTCGCGCACGAAGAAGGCTGCGCCAAGTGAGTTGAAGAAGCAAGCGTTGAAAGAGTTGTTGAATGGCTGGGGAGGCGATGATGATAGTCGGGGTTGTCTCTCGAGAAGACGCTCCAGGAGCTTTTGGAAGGGGAGCAGGAGGAGCGATTGGGTCGCGCTCGGTATGAGCGTGGGGACCTCGATCCCGTAGGCTGGGCCTGCGGCCGGCGCCTACGGCTACCGGTGTTGTCCCCCTATCGGGGAACCAAAGGACAAGACGCTCTTACGGCGGCAGAGGAGGAGATTGCGGATTGAAGGCTCCGCTTCCGTTGTGGTTTCCCTCCTTTCTTAGTGGTTCTTCGTGTCCTTGGTGGATTCCCACTTCCGGCAGACGGTCAGATTGTGGATTGCGGATTGCAGATTGAAAGCTTAGTGTGTTTTATGTCCTTCGTGGAGACTACATGACAAGAATACAGAGCATACGGCAGCGAATAACAGATAGGGATTACTACTTGTCATCGCACGCCGAAGACGAGATGCTTGCTGATGACATCGATCGGGAAGACATTGAACATGCCATTCAGAGGGGTAGAATAGAGAAAAGACTGATTCGTGATCCAAGAGGGGCGAGGTATAGAATCGAGGGGCCGGCCGTGGATGGCAGGCTCATGCACGTGATCTGTAGATTCCATGTGGACCATAGCCTAATCATTATTACTGCTTACGTCTTAGAGGAATAGCCATGAAGTGCGAGTTCTGTGATGGAATAACGATTCGGAAGAAGGTGAGAAGACAACACTGGCTCCATGGCAAGCTCTTCATCGTGGACAATGTGCAAGCGGAGGTATGCACGGAGTGTGGTGAGCGGTATTTCCATGCGTCCGTGCTGGATGACATCGACCGTCTTCTCGAGTCTCGACACACTGTCAAAGAGCATTTGGACGTCGAGGTCGTGAGCCTATAGGCAGCCTAACACGGTCTTGCGGCGGCAGACGGTCAAATTGCGGATTGAGGTATCTGCGTTCTTCGCGGTTCCCCTCTTTTCTTAATGCTTCTTCGTGTTCTTGGTGGATTGCCTGTTCTATTCGATAAATGATCCATGAAGAGGCACGAACCGACACGAAGCGTTTGCCCCGTCCCCCGATTCCTGCTGGTTCGGTACTCATTTGCGGTTCACGGCTTGTTGACGTTACCGGGCCTGTTACGTTACATTTTGGAACAGCAAGTAAGGATGTATTACTGATGGGAGGAGGTCCCGATGATCTTTCACGTGAGACTTGAGAAGGCTGAAGACGGTTGGATTGTGGCTGAATGTCCTGCCCTTCCCGGTTGTGTCTCCCAGGGCAAGGACGAGAAGGAAGCTCTGGAGAACGTCAAGGAGGCGATCACCGCCTGGCTATGGGCGGAGGACCAGAAGGCGGCCGCGACGCTGCCCCGCGAGCCCGGCAGGCAGCCGATAGTGGTGTCGGTCTGACAGAATGGCCAGGTTGGGCAATATCTCGGGAAGAGACGCAGTGAAAGCGTTCCAGAAAGCAGGCTGGCAGCCGCTGGGGCAAGTGGGCAGTCATCTGGTTTTGGTGAAGCCCGGGATTAGGGTGAATCTCTCCATCCCTCAGCACAAGGAGCTGTCAGTTGGGACTTTGCGAGCGCTTATTCGGGCCTCAGGCTTGACTGTTGAAGAGTTCTTGGACTTCTTGTGATCTGGTTTACACGGGTCGATCGCGTCGTGTAGCACGGCTGACCTGGAGGGAATTGGATGATTGTCGAAATCGATAGAGAAAAAAACGGCCGGTGGACTGCGGATTGAAGGCTCCGCCTCCGTTGCGGTTTCCCTCCTTGCTTCGTGGTTCTTCGTGGATTCCCACTTCCGACGGACGGCGAGATAGACCGCCTTGTCTATGTTGGTATCTGCCAGGGACCGGACTTTCTCTTGCGACTCCAGTGGCGCATCACCCAGTAAGGCGTTAGAATGCAGATGTATGCCGACTGGAGGCACAGCAGCATGAGCATCTTCAGGTATAGGAACGGCCTTGTCCAAAGAAACCTGATGAAGCGAGACATCTTGAGCGCTGGCTGGACAAGAGCCCTGTGGTAGAGAAGGACTCGTAGTGGGTGTCTGTGGACGGACCTTCTGTAAAGGCTCGGATGCCGCTCGTATAAGTAAAACTCGCTCTCAAGGTTCCTGGTGCGCGTCAGGAGCTTTCGCATCGTAGTGGGTCTGGGCGGATGGACGACCACGGCCTGGGGCGAAAAACCTATCTCGCCGATGCTCTCTATCTTGAATGTGATGTCCCAGTCCTCGTTATCCGGTGTGCCAATGAGGCGACATCCGGGGTAGGGAAAGGACTCCTCGAACATGCCAACCTCAAGCAGAGGTGTCCTCCTGTATGCAACGTTGCACGT
The DNA here is from genome assembly GCA_035527515.1 of bacterium. Taxonomy (NCBI): domain Bacteria; species bacterium. Next base: position 8,830 of record DATLAJ010000106.1, on the reverse strand, counting down.
CGGATAGCTATAGCTGAGGTTGTTCTCGACCTGATGTGTAAACGGCGTGATTCTCTCAGGCTCCGAGACCGTTTTGCCGCCCACGCCCAGGTGGCCCGGGTGTTCGGCAAAATGCCTGTCGATTGCGCTTAACCAGCCGCTTGCAGGCACGCAGTCCGAATCCGTGAACGCGACAACTTCAAACCTCGCAGCCAAGATGCCGGCATTCCGAGCTCGCGAGGCGCCGCCTCGCTCGTTGCGCAGGTACGTGAGCCGGGTGCCACGCGCCTCGAACCGGCGGGCGAAATGTTTGACCACGGCATCCGCCCCGTCTGTCGAGCCATCGTCGGCGACCACCACCTCGAACTGCGATGGGTCGAAATCCTGACCGAGCAGCCCCTCGAGGCAGGCCGGAAGGAGGTCTCTGCTGTTGAATGTGGGAACTACGACGGATATTCTCAAGGCTCTACTCCGGCAAGTTTACAATCCTCTTGATAACATCCTTGGTTGAGTGTGCCTTGGGATCGCCGCAGATCACCGTCCGTCCCCCGTAACTCTTCACAATCTCCCGCTCGGGCACGGTCTGCTCGGTATAATCTGTCCCTTTCGCGTGAATGCGCGGCCTAAGTCGCTCGATAACGCTCGAGACGTCATAACCCGAGAAGATGCAGACCCAGTCGGTCGATTGCAGCCCGGCGATTATCTCGGCCCTGGCATCCTCGCCCAGGACCGGCCTTCCCGGGCCTTTCAGCTTCCTGACCGAGGCGTCATCGTTGACCGCGACCACCAGGCAATCTCCAAGTGCTCTGGCTGCCTCAAGATAGCGCACATGACCCACGTGCAGAATGTCAAAGCAGCCGTTGGCGAGGACAACTGTCTTGCCCCCATCGTTCAGCGCGGCGACTATCTCCTCGAGCTCCGCCAGCGTCCTTCTCTTCCCAAAGTAATAATCCATTCCCAAGTCAACAGCCTATCACATAAGGAGCTTCGATCCACGAATGCCTTGCACGCGTTTTTGAGGCTGCGCCATAATTCTGTTCATACAGGTTTCACCATTTCACTCCACAATAATCGTACGTGATCGCACGCGTGGTTTCAATGTCTAACCAACCGTATGAGTTTGGGACATCACGCGTGTGTCACCCTAGGGCCGGTGTTTGCCCCACCCCGAAGGTCGTAATCCTACCGCAGAACCATGCCCGAATCTCGCGGATCAATAGAAGGGACGATGCCGGCGGCCCTCGCGGATGCCGGCCCATGCGCTGTCCAGTTGCCGCTGGTCTCGATGTCAACCAGCCAGTAGTTGTAGGTTATGCCCGGCTCGACGTTCGTGTCGGTGAAGGTGTATGAGGTGCCGGAGGCAGGGGCGCCTTGCCCTGGGATCAAACCGCTGATCAGCCTGTAATCCTGGGTGCCGGCGATCTCCCTGAAGAGCACGAAGCCCGCGCTGTCGATCTCTGCGCCAGTTTCCCAGGTGACCAGGATAGCTGAGCCAGCCGGCCGCGCCTCAAATGATGTGAGGCTGATCGAGGTGTCGCCCTGGCCGTCGTAGGCCTCGGGATAGTGGTAGCCCATGTCGATCGGGCCTGTGCCGCCGTCGCTGTCATCGTCGCCATCCTCCCGACCGTCTGTGCAGGTTGTGGTTCCTTCGAGGCCATAGTCCGCTACGCCGCCATAGCCGGCGTCGAGGCACGGCGAATCGCCCGCCTGCGCGCCAGTGTGAGCGAGATAATACTCGAACGGCGGGTCGCCGGTCGGGACGAACAGCGGATCATCATCGATATTGCCCTCGCCGGAGTAGCCGCCCTGCACGCAGGAATATGTGATATCGACGGAGCTCGTGGGGCTTACATAGACCTGCTCGGTCGAATTGCCGTACAGTATCGAATTGAGGACCTCAAGGTTGCAGAACGCTTCGCAGTAGATGCCCCCTACCCAACCGTCCGCTGTATTGTCCGCGATTGTGCAGCTTCTTAACGCCAGCGTGCATTTCCAGCAGGAGTAGATCGCCGCGCCATAATCAGCCGTGTTGTGAGCGATCATGCAGTTTAGGAGGTCAACAGAGCTCTCATCATAACAGAATATCCCGCCACCAATCTCCGAAGTGTTGTTCATGACTACGCAATCGCTCATCTCAACGGAACTGGCCTCGAAGTAAATGGCGCCTCCGAATTCGTCCGCCGTGTTGTCGCAGATCGTGCAGCCAGTTACGGTCGCGTCGCTGTTGACGCAATAGATCCCGCCGCCCAGAGTGGCACTCCCATTCTGAATCGTGAACCCATCGATTCTCACGACTTTCTTATCGCTGATCGTTACAACATGGCCATTGTGCCCGCCGTCAATGATTGTCTCATTCTCGCCCGGATCCCGCGTGCCGCCGCCAGGCGGATACCCGCCCAGAAGCGTTACATAACTGTTGAGCGTTATATTCTCAACATAGGTCGCGGCCGCAACGTGAATGGCACTTATCGTGTCGTGTGAGGTCTCGATAGCCGCCGCTATCGTGGCCAAGGCGTTTTCCCAGTTCTCTCCGCTATTGCTGTCGTGACCGTTCGCGGCGTCAACGTAGTAGGCAACAACGCCCGGGTAATGAAGACCCATGTCTATCGGGCCAGTGCTTCCGTCGCCGTCGTCGTCACCGTCCTCAGAACCATCCCTACAGGTCGTCAAACCATCGAGCCCGTAGTCCTCCACAGCCCCGTAACCGCCATCGAGGCAGGGAGAATCGACTCCGTCGATCTCCTCATGTGAGAGATAATAGTCTCCATCTAGACCAGCAACAAAGAGCGGGTCCTCGTCAATGTTCCCGGTTCCAGACCAGCCGCCTTCAACGTCGGAGTAGGTGACCCTAACGTACGACGTGTCCCCACCGATTTCGTCCGGGCTATCACCCCAAAGAATTGAGTTCAGAATCCTCGGCGAATCGTAGCCGCTGCAGTATATGCCGCCGCCGGCTTTGCCCGCCGTGTTGCCGCTGATCGTGCAGTCGGTCAGAGTCGGAGAACTGGAGTAGCAGTAGATGCCGCCGCCGTATTCGCTCGCCGTGTTGCCGCTGATCGTGCAGTTGGTCAGCGTCGGAGAACTGTCGTAGAAGCAGCCGATGCCGCCGCCGTATTCGCTCGCCGTGTTGTCCGAGAGCGTACAGTTGGTCAGCGTCGGTGAACTGTCGAGCCAGCAGTAGATGCCGCCGCCGCGTTCACTCGCCGTGTTGCCGCTGATCGTGCAGTTGGTCAGCGTCGGTGAACTGGAGTCGCAGAAGATGCCGCCGCCCCAGTGCGCCGTGTTGGCCGAGACCGTGCAGTTGGTCAGCGTCGGAGAACTGGAGTCGCAGAAGATGCCGCCGCCATAGCTGTCGGACCAGCTGCCGTCGGCGTTGCCGCCGGTTATCTTGAGGTTTTCGATTGTGAAGTTGTTGTCGTTGTGGCAGTAGATTACATGATATGCCGCATTCTTGGCGTCGAGCGTTGTCGTGGCCTCGTCCTCGCCCGAGAGCGAGACGTAGCTTTCCATATTGAGCGGGTAGGATTCCCCGTTAGTTGAGGCGGCATACGTGCCCACAGCGATATGGATAGTGTGGGGGTCAGCAGCCGTGCCCGAAATCTGTCCGAGGGCGTAGGTGATGGTCTTCCAGGCTCCTGTTCCGGCACTACCGCCGTGAGAACCGTCATCTGTCCCATTCGTTCCATCAACGTAGTAATCATCCGCTAGTGCGCATCCTCCAAGAACCACAAAGATCGCTACCATGGCGATAGCCAATGCAGTTGTTCGAGCTCCCATAAGTAGTCTCCTTTCTTGTTGCAGATTGAGCTTCGGGCAATAAATCAACGCCGATGGCAGGCCTGTGGCCGTCGCTCATGGTCTCTTCGCCCTGCTTCTATTGCCCGATTCCGTTACCAAAACATTTAAGAAAAGCAATTCAATGAGGAGGGACCTGTCGGATATGCACCCAACGGAGTGAATCAGACGGTAGGAAAGGAGGCATGTATTAAATCGCCCCGGTGCCCACCTTCTGTTTCGCTATCCCACTCGGTTAAGTATGACCGAGAATGGGGCAGGTGTCAAGTTTTCGGGAGATTACGCCGCTAATCAGCTGGCGGGGATCGTATATGCGCGCCTCATTACGCACATGGCCGGCGAAGGGCAGTTGGTGTGATTAGTAGTGGTGGTTAGGGTGCGAAGTTGTTTTTTTTCGGGTCTTCGTGCCCTCGCGGTTGAGTCTCCTACGGTTACGAGAGCGACAGATCGATCTTGTCAAGCACCGAACCGTCGAGATTGCCAACTATCGTGATCCCGAGCTCTCCATCTGAGAACAGCAGCCGGACCAGCTCGTTGACAGAATCCTTCGTAACGGCATCTACGCCAGCGCAGATCTCGTCGAGCGAGAATACCTTGCCAAAATACGCCTGCCCCCTGACGAGGCGCATCACGCGGGCGTAGGTCGACTCGAGCGCAAGCATAAGACCGCCCTTCAACTGTTCCTTGGTCTGGATTATCTCCTCATCTGTTACGCCGTCTTGAGCGAGCGTCCTGAGCTCCTGCACGATCAACTTCACAAGACGCCGCAGACTCGCCTCCGCGCTGGCCGAATGGATGGCAAAGAGCCCGCTATCTCTTCTCCTGATCGAAAAAGTGCCAATCGAGTAGCAGAGCCCATGTTTCTCCCTTATCTCCTGAAACAACCTGCTGCTGATGCCGCCGCCAAAAAGCGTGTCCAAGACCGCAAACTCGTAGCGATACGCGTTATCGTAGGGCAACCCCTTCATGCCCAAACACAGGTTAATATGATCGAATTTCCTGTTATAGACCGTGCGCTTGGGCATATACGTGGGCGGGCCGAAGTCTGCCTCGTCACTGGGATTGCCCGGGGGAAGCTGGCCGAAGGCGGCAGTGGCGGCCTCAATGAAGCGATCGGTGTCGATATGCCCGCTGGACGCTACGATCATGTTCTTGCCCACATAGTGCTTCTCGTAATACTCGACTACCTTCTCGCGATCGATGCCTCGGACGGTTTGGTCCGTGCCCAAGATGAGCATCCCGCTCGGGTGCCTCGGCCATGCGTCCTTAACATATTGATCGAAAGCGTTTGAGCCCGGGTCGTTCGTCTCCCTGAGTATCTCGTCCAACACGACCTTGCGTTCAAGCTCGATGTCCCTCTTCAAGAAGCGAGGCGCCGTAACTAGATCGGAGAGCACGTCCACACCCAGGCCCAGGTGCTTGTCCAGTATCTTCGCCGAGAACGTCGTCGCCTCGTGGTCGGTCCAGGCGTCAAGCACGCCGCCGACGCCCTCAATCGCCCTTGCGATGTCCTTGGCGCTGCGGCGCTCTGTTCCCTTGAAGACAAGATGCTCTATGAAGTGCCTGACGCCCGCATCCCGCGTCCAATCAGCCGGCGGTGTGGTGCTGGTCCATACTGCGATCGACACCGATTTGACGTGCTCAAGCCGCTCTGAGAGCAGCGTAACACCATTATCAAGGACAAACTTCTCGATCACCATACAGATTCAGCCGACAAACATGGACGGACGATGAGCAGAGAGCCCAATTCCGAAAAGCTGTGCAAGTGAGACCTCTTGGCCGCTAGCTTCGGCTCAGACATCGAGATTCCTAACAAGAAGCGCGTTCTGTTCGATGAACTCCCGCCGCGGTGGAATCTGGTTCCCCATTAACATGGCGAACAGCTCGTCAGCCGCAAGAGCATCCTCAACCGCTACCTGCACCAGTGTTCGCTTAGCTGGCTCCATCGTGGTCTCCCAAAGCTGATCGGGGTTCATCTCGCCCAAGCCCTTGTATCGCTGAATAGTCAGGCCCTTGCTGCCGACGGCCTTGATAGCGTCCATAAGCGCATCATAAGACTCGATCTGCACCTCCTTGTCGTTCGCCACGAGCACCAAGGGAAGCTTCCACAACTGATCCTTGAGCTCAATGTAGTCCCGATACATCCCCGACGAGATAAAAAACCAATTGATCCGCGAGAGCCTTGAAGTGGGCTGGCGGTGGTTCGTAACCATTATCTCATAAAGCCCTGAATCGTCGTTAGGCAAAAGCCGGACCGCCAGGTCAATCGCCTGCTCGCTGACAATTTGTTTCAGGCGAGATTTCAGCTCATTCGCAGCATCGCTCGTCTCGAAAACGCTCTCATCCTTAATGTCAAGCTCAACAAGGGCGTCCACAAGCTTGACCGGCAGGCCGAGCTGGTTGATGCGATTCAGGGCGTCGCTGTACTTCGCAACTTTCCTAAGATAGGCCCTGAGCTCCTTGCCCTGCAGCTCGTTTCCATCGTTCTTAAGAACTGACCCCTCCGAACCACGTTGCAAGAGATGCCGCTCGAGGTCCTTCTCTTGCCTCATGTACGTCTCCTTCTTGCCTACCCTCACCTTGTACAGCGGAGGCTGGGCGATAAACAGGCGACCAGTCGTTATGATCTCCTTCATATACCTGAAGAAAAACGTCAACAACAGCGTCGTGATATGCGACCCGTCAACGTCAGCGTCCGTCATGATTACTATCCGACCGTAGCGCAGCTTGTCGATCGCAAACTGGTCATTACCAACGCCTGCCCCGAGCGCGGAGATGATCGTCTTGATCGCATCGTTAGCAAGCATCTTGTCCTGGCTGACCTTTTCCACGTTCAGTATCTTGCCTCTGAGCGGCAGGATCGCCTGAAACGTGCGATCTCGCCCCTGTTTGGCGTTTCCTCCCGCCGAATCGCCCTCAACCAGAAGAATCTCTGTCTTCTCGGGGTCTCGCTCCGAGCAATCGGCAAGCTTCCCAGGCAACGGGCTGGACTCCAGCACGCTCTTGCGCCTCGACAGTTCCCTCGCGCTCCTTGCCGCGGTTCTAGCCCTTGCCGCGTTCGCAACCTTGCCGGCCACTTTTCTGGCCTCGGTGGGATTCTCCTCCAAAAAGGTCCGCAGAAACTCGCCTATCGCCGACTCGACAATCCCTTTAACCTCACTGTTGCCGAGCTTCGTCTTGGTCTGGCCCTCAAACTGAGGGTGTCGAAGCTTGACGCTCAACACGGCGATCAGGCCCTCACGAACATCGTCCCCGGACGGCAGCTCCTTGATGTCCTTGAAGACCTTGTTCTTCTGACCATACGCGTTTATCGTCTTGGTCAACGCCGCCCTGAAGCCCGAAAGATGTGTCCCACCCTCCTTTGTCATCACGTTGTTCGCAAACGACAAAATCTGGCTCGAATAGCCATCATTATAGCCCATAGCGAGGTCTATCCCAACGTCCTCCAAGTGGGTCAAAAACGAAAGTGGTTTGAACAACAACTGACGCCGCTCCGCCCGATTCAGGTCCGAAACAAACGAGGCAAGACCTCCCGTTGTCCGGAAGACCTCCTGCTTGCCCGTCCTGCTGTCCTCGAGCTCAATACGAAGCCCGCGGTTCAAATACGACAGGTTTTTTAGCCGCCGAGCAATAGTGTTAAACTGTATCTCCGTGTCCTCGAATATGCTCCTGTCAGCCAAAAACCGTATCTTGGTCCCATGTAATCTGGTCCCGCTGACCGCCTTGAGCTCGCTCACAGGAAACCCTCGCTTGTAGCTTTGGCGATATATATTCCCGTCTCGTTTGATCTCGAGCTCAAGCCATTCTGAAAGCGCATTCACGACCGACAGACCTACGCCGTGAAGCCCACCAGAAACCTTGTATGCGCCAGCCTCGAACTTCCCGCCAGCGTGCAGCGTCGTCATAACAACCTCCGCCGCCGACTTCTGCTCGCCCTCGTGCCAATCCACCGGAATACCCCTCGCATCGTCAGAAACCGTCACTGAGTTATCCGAATGGATAGTTACCTTTATGCTGGTGCAGAAACCAGCCATCGCCTCGTCAACGCAGTTATCCACGAGCTCATAAACCAGATGGTGAAGACCATACTCGTCCGTGCTACCTATGTACATCGCCGGCCGTTCACGAACCGCCTCGATGTCGCCCAGGACCTTTATGCTCTCTGCGTCATACGCTTCGTCTCCTCGCTCCTCCTCCGGAACCTCAACCACGAAGCTCGAATCTGCACCATCTCGCCCAGGTTCGGCGCGCAACTCTTCGTCTCTTTCTTCCATCAAAACTCCCCTATTGTTGGTGTCTTTTTCTCCTTCAGATATTAGGTCAAAGTATGCCCTGGGTCAAGTTATCAATTGTCGGAGTTTCACCCTAATTATTGTAGGTAACTTCGGCTTGTCCCTTGCTTTCCTCCAATTGCAGCATGGTTGTCGGGATTTGCGTCTCGACACGGGCCTGCTCAACTGAAGGCGTTCTCCCTGCATCCCCGAAAGGGGGACAATACGAATAGCCGTAGGCCTTCAGCCTACGGAATCAAGGTCGAAGGGAAAAAAGGAAACAGCCCTAAAGGGCTGAATATAGCCTGTGGAGCGGCTGTTCGACCCCTTCAGGGCGAAACCAGGCAGCGTGCCCTCGAAGATCCGCCTGTTGCGAATACCAGCGACGACCTATGCGTCGAAGCGGAACTGCCAACCGTCAGCCTATCCCCTCCACAATTCTGCTCTCCGCCTCCGTCAGATCGTAGAGCTCATAGACTAGCCGGTCGATCTCCGCGTCCGTCACGGCAATCTGTCGTTGTTTTCCTCGACCTGATGCAAAGCGACTCCGTGTTTCCATCAGCGCGGGCGATAAGCATCCTTGCGGTGGCGAACATAGTGGACAACGATCAGCCGGCTCTCCTCCACGACCTCGTATATGATCCGATAATCCCCAACGCGAACCCGGTAATGGTGCCTCGTCTCCCTCAATTTTCGACAACCTTTGGGCCGCGGATCAACCAGCAAATCCATCCACCGTTTCGATTATCCTGGGAATGATGGGCTTGTCGATCCTACGGAGGTCC
>DATLAJ010000105.1 GCA_035527515.1 bacterium | reverse complement strand
ATCTTGCCCTCAACGTATACCTGGCTCCCCTTGCTCAGGTACTCCCCGCAAACCTCGGCGATGCGGCCGAAGAACGAGACTCGGTGCCACTCGGTCGACTCCTTCATCTCCCCGCTCGCCTTGTCCTTCCAGCGATCTGTGGTGGCGATTCTCAGGTTGGCGACGGACTCCCCCGACGGGAGCGCCCTGACTTCCGGGTCGGCGCCAAGATTTCCGATGATGATAACTTTGTTGACTGATGCCATGTGCTAAATACTCCCATGCCAGCGCCAGGGGCGCGGCCGTTGTTGGAAAAAATCACGGAGGGACTTACCGTCCGTATCGCCTAAGGTGATGGCCTGGGTCTTGCTGCGATCGATGAAGCGATCGAGAATACCCGAGCCCGCTGCTGCTGCCTCCTGAAGCTCTCTAACCTGGCGCCTCTCTATGAGCCGGCGCTTCAGGTCTTTGAACGACATGTTTGGTTTCATTTCGAGAGCCTCTCAACCATAGCTTCAACCTCCTTGAGGAATACCAAGCTGTCGGCCATCACATCCATCCCAAGCTTGATGTCGTACTCGTAGCGCTTAATGAAGAGCTGGAGGTGCTTCGGGAACCGCGGATCGTAGGAGAAGAAGTCAACCCACAGTCGGTTGCAGACCAGCATCTGCAGCGTCATCTGCTGCTTGTAAGCGGCCGGCACAACGTCCTGCTCGATGTACTCGAGATGGGTGGTGCTTAGGGGGCACTTGATCTCTGCCATCCCCTCGGTCCCTATGAGGCCGTCAGGGCTCGCTCCAAGCCACTTAGTGGTCGGGTGCCTGCAGAACCCCACCTCCTCTACGATCTCCCCAGTAAGAACCTCGTAGGCCCTCCTGGCCTCGGCCTCGTGCTCCGTCCCCCAGATCATTGCCGCGTTCTTGTAGATGTCCGGTGAGGGCAGTCCCGTCAACCTTTCGGTTGCGAGTTTGAGGCGCAGGTTTCTCCGTCCCGCTGCCTCCCCCGTCTTCACTTTAGCCATGGCGTCCTTGACCGCGGACGCTGTCAAGTGGCCGGCGCGCTCGGCGAGCCACTCGGGTGTTCCCTGGACGGCGCTCAGTCCGCCGTCATGTTTGGGGCGCGGCATAGGTTTCGGCATTGGGTTGGGGAGTTTGTGCTCGGTCACTTCTTCGCCCTCAGTTCATCGGCCCGCTTGATAACCAGGGCCTTGATCTCCTTGTACGCCTCGACGTCTTTCGAGTCTTGACAGGAGGCGGCCGCCTTCTTCCAGAACTCCCTGAGCTTCTCGGAGTCATCGATCCCCTGGACACCAGCCTTCCAGTCAGCCTTCTGCTTGTCAGAGATGGCCGCCTTCGGTTCCTCTGCCGGCAAATCCTCGCCAGCGTAGATGTACAGTCCGATCCCGTGGAGGGCAATCGCCTTGGCGAGCGCCCTCTGCATGGCAGTGTTCAACTGCATGGAGTCCGGGTTTATGATGGCCTTGTTCCGGTGGTCCATGACCGGGAGCTGCGCGGTCCGGGAAACCTGGAAGGCGTTGACGGTGCAGAACACCATTGCCGTTTCCCCGATTGATATGAACGGCTTACCATCGGAGAATCGGTACTCCCAGGTAGCCGTTGGGTCTCGTTGCAGTAGCTGGTCAACCGCCCACGCCCACGATAGGTAGGTCAGCTCACCCTTCTTTTCCGTGTGGGCGTTGACGTTGATCTTCGATAGCTCGGCGAACGTCGTCATGCTTTGTATAATATTTTGAGCCATTATCCTTCCTGTTGTTCGGTTTCGGCCCAATACCAGGCATCCCTGTGCTCGGGGCGGACCTTCTTGTCTACCATCTCGTTCCAGATCTTGGCGACCACCTCGGGCTCGAGGCCGCGGGCGGCTGCAGTGATCTGGTGTAAGCTCGCACGACCGGCGCTGTACTTCTTGCCGTCGTCGGAGAATTTATAGGTGAGGTCGTGTCGGTTGACCGCCTCGGCGAACTCTTTCATTTCCATGTCGCTCTCCCTTGTGTAAGTGCGATGCGGAACGTATTGTCCCATAAAGGGAAGGGGGTGTCAAGCGCGTTCTGTTTTGACTTCCACTTCTGGTTCAGGTATACTCCGTCAAATCTCAACCTGGCAAGGATGAACCGTGTACGGCAAGATCTTTCAAGACATTTTTCAAAGCACCCTGATGTTCAATCAAGGGTGGGCGTCGGTATACGTCTTTTCATCGATGGTCGTCCTAGCGGATAAGGATGGGGTGGTCCCATACGACAACCGAGGGCTATACCGAATGCTCGGTATGGAGGCCGGACAAGGCCACCTCGAGGTTACCTTCGGGGATTTCATGGACATCATTGATAAACTCTCGGAACCTGATGACCTATCGAACTTACCCGACCACGAAGGCAGACGCATTATTCCGTTGCACCTCGTGCCCGAACACAAAGGAGACCGTGGTTTTTGGATCGTCAATTACGAATACTACCTCAATAAAGGCAGTAAGGCTGACCGGCAGGAACAGAACTCCAGGAACCAACAGTCTTTCCGGGATCGTAATGCGTCAGCAACCGTAAGCGATCGTAAGCGTTCGTCAGCGAAGTCAGCACATATAGATGTAGATGTAGATGTAGAGGTAGATAAGAAGAAAGAGAAAAGCACTGTCGAGCGAAGTGCTCGACGGGCTGCGGCTATCAGGCTTTTAGAGTACTGCAACCAGAAGACCGGGAAGAACCACCGTACAACTGGCAAGGGGGCCGATACCAACATCCGTATAGTCATGGCCCGGCTGGAGGAGTATGACGAGCAGACCCTCCGGGGGGTTATCATCGACCGCTGCTCGAGATGGAAGGGGGATCCCAAGAAAGAGGAATGGTTGAGGCCGTCCACCCTGTTTGGGAAAGAGAAGTGTTCGCAGTACGTTGGGGAGCTTCCGATCAAATGAGTCCGACACTGAAATGCCACTGCGGTGAGTACTACAACCTGAAGGACGGGGGGGTATGCCCCCACTGTGGGACAGACCACAACAAACCTATCCTGCCATTGCCGGCCCAGACCACGTTCAAGGATCTGGTTACAGAGCAGCGCCGGGAGGAGCGGTGGAAGGCGCGCGGCAGTCCGACGGCCGAGGACTCGAAGGAGTTGATCAAGGCCATCCAGGGATACACCAAGCCCTCGCCGCGGGAGCACTGGAGAAAGGTGCTTGCAACGAAGGGGCTGCCTTGGATCTCGTACCAATTCGCGAAGGATGCATTGAAAATTAAGGAGGCAGTATGAGCCTGACGCGAGAGCAGATCGAGGAGATCCGGCGAACGGCATTCCCGTACTCGTGGTTCAACCCTCTCTGCGACATGGCCCTGCGAACCGAGCGTGCCGAGGCAGAAGTTGTGGCGTTGGAGCGGGTCCGCGACGGTTTAGAGGCCGAGCTTGCCGAGGCGAACGAACGGAGGATGTATGAGTGACCTAGTGAAACGGCTGCGGGCTAGTCCGATACCCGCTGAGTCGCATCGTGCCGAAGCCGCCGACCGCATCGAGTGGTATGAGGCCGAGCATGTTGAACACCTTAGGATGCGGGAGGCACTAGCAAACAACGTGATCCGCCTTGAGGCCGAGCTTGCCGAGGCGAAGAAACGCCAGCACATGAGCGACTTGAACTATGACGTTCTTGAGCGCGCCCTCGCACGATCTCAGGGTGTGGAGGCCGATCTGGCGGCGATGCTGATACGCACCGAGCGTGCCGAGGCCGAGCTTGCTAAGTGGAAAGATGCAGAGCGCCGCCTGTCTGATGCTTACCTCCGGCTACGGGGCATCCTTGGGGCATGGGAAACCCCTAACGCTCCTACGGCTGAACAGGTTTGGGTGCATACCGAAGCTAAAGCACGCGAGCTTGCCGC
>DATLAJ010000104.1 GCA_035527515.1 bacterium | reverse complement strand
TGTAATGGCCGAGGAGGGCTACTCGAGAATCCCGGTCTTCGAGGACAACATCGACAACATAGTCGGCCTCGTTCACGTCAGGGACCTCATCCGGCAGGAGATCATCCACGGCAGCGAGCCTTTCGAGATATCGAAGATAATGATGAAGCCTTTCTTCGTGCCCGAGACCAAGAAGGCCAGGGACCTTCTGGCCACGTTTCGGACGGATAGGAACCTCATGGCGATCGCAGTCGATGAGTATGGCGGCACTGCGGGGCTGATCACGATAGAGGACCTGCTGGAGGAGATAGTTGGCGAGATACGGGGTGAGTTTGAGCCTGAGCTGGAAGAGCCCATCAAGGTGCTCGACGAGAACACTATCGTCGCGGACGGGAACACGGACCTCGACCTGCTTCAGGAGCACGTCAAGCTCTCCGTAGAGAACCCGGACTTCGACACGCTTGCCGGGTTCATACTTGATCATATTGGCTTTGTTCCTGCCGAGAAGGAGAGCTTTGACTTCGACGGGCTTCGCTTCACTGTGCTCGAGGCGGACGAACGGCGGATTCTGAAGGTCAAGATCGAACGCCTACAATCTGAAACCGATGCCGAGCACGACGAATAGAATGCTAGTTACTGACGCTTTGTCGGGGCGGTGACTCAGAATCCCCCATAGCAGCTTCAGCATCAATAAACTGGAGGCACAATGACTTACACGAACATCCTCTATGAAAAGAAGGGGCACATACTGGTCCTCGCGATCAACCGCCCAAAGGCGCTGAACGCGCTCAACGCCGAGACGCTGAACGAGCTTGATGACGCGATCCAAAAAGCCAAAGATGACGACGAGATACGGGCCATCGTTCTGACCGGCGTGGGTGAGAAGGCGTTCGTTGCCGGCGCGGACATAGGCGAGATAGTCGGCCTGGACAGGGTGTCAGGGGAAGCTTTCTCGAGGCGCGGTCAGGAGCTATTCCTGACGATCGAGAACCTCGGCAAGCCTGTCATTGCGGCCGTCAACGGTTTCGCGCTCGGCGGAGGCTGCGAGCTTGCAATGGCGTGCACGATCCGCATTGCCTCAACCAACGCCAGCTTCGGACAGCCAGAGGTCAAGCTCGGGCTAATCCCAGGCTACGGCGGAACGCAGCGGCTGACGCGCCTCGTGGGTAAGTCCAACGCGATGCAGATGATGCTGACCGGCGAGATAATCTCTGCACAGCGGGCCTACGAGATTGGCCTGGTCTCAAAGATAGTCTCGCCCGATGCACTAATGCAGGCCGCGGAGAAGCTTGCGAGTAAGATCATCTCGATGGGCCCGCTGGCTGTTGCGGCCTCGATTGAGCTAGTTAACAAGGTTTACGAAGAGCCGCAGCTTTCTGATGGCCTGAGACGCGAGGCAAATCTGTTCGGGGCCATCTGTGCAACCGAAGATGCCAAGGAGGGCACAAGCGCCTTCCTCGAAAAGCGCAAGGCCGCGTTCAAGGGGAAGTAGGGCAGCCAGCATTCCCGTAGCATTCTTGGGGCTGCGCTATCGGGGTCTAGCGCGAGGAGGGGACGTTTCTTGGCAAGCTTGACGCCAGATGCCGCATCATCTCGCCACGCGCCGACGGACTCAACAATCGCCACGACTGTGGCAGCCGTGACGCCTCACTACTCGAAGTTTTTCACCTACGACATGCTGGGCGTAACAAACGAGCACATCGCCCACACAGAGCCACAGCCCAACCCCATCGTCGCGCTTGACATCGAGGCGACCGGCCTCTATCGGCCCGACGGCCTCGTCGAAAACATCCTGATAACCAGCTACTTAAAGAGCGACAACGAATACATCATCCGCCAAAATCCCACGCTCGTCATCGAGGGCTACGACATCGCCTTCAAGGACGCCGGCTACAAGCGCTTCCGCCTCCCCACCGACGACTTCGTTCAATACTGCTTTGCCAAGCGGCCGGTTGAGTTCCTGCCGTAGGGCATATCGCACCCAGCTTGCCTGCTCAGGCGCACGTAGTATGATGAATGCTGGACTCTTTCGTTAAATAGAGGAATGCGAGAATGTCATCTTGTTCGGACAGGGATTTCATTTGGCGCAAGTTGGGCTTCTGCCTCGAATGGTGCTGTAAACGCCTTGTGACAGCAGGTTATTGGAAAGGTGTATTGCCTTCGGACAACCTCTTTGATCGATTGAAGTACCCCACATGTGAAACGGGAAGAGGGCACGAAGTCGTTTCTCGTATTGCGATTCGGGCGTTCCTAGTCATGGTCGTTGTGACTCTCGGTCTTTCGCCGCTCCCCTGGCCTTCGTATCTGGTGGATTCTGCCAGGTATCTCCAGAGCGCGTTGGCTCAGTCCGTGGCGGCCCTGTTGGCGGTGTGCTTCACCGTAGCATTTGTAACATTCCAGGTCGCCTCATCGGGACCGACGCCGAGGGCTGCGCGGGTAATTCTCCGAAGTCCTGCTCTGTACACCCTCTTGGCAATGGGAGGATCGACTATCCTCTTCTCGCTTGCGTTCCTGGTATTGATACCGACACCGGATGACCTGCCTGAGGATGCATTCCTGATTAGATTGTCCGTCTCGGCAGCCGCTACCGGAGTCCTAGCAGGCTTCTGCATACTTGTGTTGACTGTCCTCTTCTTCGTTTACGCGCTGGACTATTTGAGACCTGAGACGGTTGTGGAAATGCACACGCGACTTCTCAAAGATCAACAACTGATGTTGACGGATGCAGACGACCCGCGCCGTTTATCCCTCGAGATCAGAGAGGAGCTGTTAGAGTTGGTCAATCTTGGCGAGAACCTGATAAGGCGGGATGATCGAAGGGTCTTCAGCCTGTTCATGGAGCGATTGAGTGAATGCTTTGGCCAGGCCCTCCAAGTCTGGGATAGAACCCAGCTTCAACAAGACTTCGAACTCAGATCTTTGGCGCTTGATGTGATCACTGCTTACACCGTTTACACCTTTACTCCGTTGATTGATCGTGTCGATTCCCTTTGTGTCGAAGGAATATCCCAATTACCAGCTCAAGATGTGGAGAAGAAGTGGAGCCAACTTGAGAGGGATTGGCTGAGTCCTGTTTTCACGGCTGCCGAATCACAGTTAGACATTTGCTTGGCAGCGGAGACTGTCAAACCACTGGAAATGACCTTGAGTATTCTGGGCTATCTGAGCAACGCGTACAAACCCAAATTCATTAGGAGTTTCCTGCCTAAATGGGGGAGGGAAGTCGCGTCATCTATTCAGAAGCTCGATCGTGCCGCTCAGGGCGCGAAGCTGGAGCACATTCGGGTCCTGATGAATGACCTCGAAGAGATCATAAGGCTCTGCTTCGTCAACAATGTGGATGAGAAAGAGAAGCTCCTTGATGCGATGCTTCTGGAGACACTTGATGATAGCGGAGATACAGCGCCCATGTTCAAGCACTGGGAGGGACCCGAGGGCCCTGTTGGAGTGAAGATGCAATATATTGACTCGGTTCGACAGATCTTCTGGCGCGCCTTGTTTGAGGTCGCTGGCCCGGTATTTGATCCAGATCTTAAACCTTGGCCACGTTGGCAGACGAAGATGGACTATGTGGGGTACGTCGCGAAGCTCTCCGATGTTGAAGTGACATGCGGCTTTCCCAAATCGTCATTCCTCGAGGATATCCTGCAGGACGTATGGCGTGAAGGTCTAAGACATTGGAGAATGCGAGATAACGGTCCCAGAGAATACACCGGCACCCAATACATCACGTTTTGGCTTTGGCTGAGAATCTACCTCGCTGAGGGTTTAGGAATCTGGCCGGTGAGGAACTCCGCCGCCGGATCCTCGCTCGACCAGAAGCTTCTCACGGTGTTAGATCAAGCCATTGAGAATATGACCATGGACTCATCGGTGTGGTTCTTTTTGACCGGGACTGATAGGAACGCCCCTGACTCTAACAGAGTCTCTAAGCAAGCAGTGAACAGATCTCTTGACGCACTGAGCAAAGCGATTCACGGAGGCGATAGCACGCAAGCCTCCGAGGACGGCGCATAGACCAGCTCGTAAGGCCATCACCCCAATCCCAGTTGCCCTATCGCCTTCTCTAGCTCGTCGGCGAGCAGCTTGCCTGGCTTCAGCACGGCCCTCTTGGCCCAGTGTATCTCAGCTCCACGGTGAGGGCATTTCATTCCAGCTCACCCTCGCTCTTATTGTCCCGAAAACGCAGCGTCTCGTTTTCCGGCGCGTT
>DATLAJ010000103.1 GCA_035527515.1 bacterium | reverse complement strand
CGACGTTGGCGTGCCCGAGGAACATTCAGGAAGGGTGAGCGTGGGACAGGGCGCGAATATCTCTGTGGATGCGTTCCCAAATGAGACATTCGCGGGGAAGGTCATCAGGGTCAATCCCCGCGTGGACGCCAAGAGCAGGTCCTTCAACGTCCAGCTCGAGATAAACAACTCCGACCCAGACCATTTCCTCAACTCCGGGATGTTCACCCGCATAGCGCTCGTCACGGGCAGCAAGCCCAATGCCGTTATCGTTCCTGACAAGGCGCTTGTTACCGTCGAGGGCAAGCGTCTGCTTTATGTTGTTGAGGGCTCTTTGGCCAGGTCAAGGCAGATCGAGGTCGGCGCGTCTGATGACGGCAACGTGGAGATAGTCTCCGGGGTGAAGCCTGGTGAGCTTGTGATCGTCGAGGGCAACTGGGCGCTCACAGACGGTCAGGAAGTGACCATCGTGCGCACGCGGGGTGAGGGCCAATGAAGCTCGCCAACTTCTCTGTTGACCGCCCCGTCGCCATCACGATGTTCATTCTTATCGTCGTGTTGTTCGGCGCGGTAGCCTTCTTCCAGATCGGGCTCGATCTGCTGCCGGACATAGCCTACCCGCTGGTTGCGGTCCTGACGACATACGAGGGCGTCGCCTCAGAAGACATTGAGGAGACTATTACCAAGCGCATCGAGGAGGCGGCCAGCCGGGCTGAGAACGTGAAACGAGTCTTCTCCAGCTCCAGTGAGGGCAAGTCCAGAGTCATGGTCGAGTTCAACTGGGACGCGAACCTGGACTTCGCTGCGCAGGATGTCCGGGACAGGGTGAGTATGATATCAGGGTTCCTGCCTGATGACGCCGATGATCCGCTCGTCTTGAAGTATGATCCCAACGACTCTCCCATTCTGGTCTTTGGAGTCACTGGAATGGAGAACACAATGGAGCTTCACAAGTATCTTGAGGATGTGCTTTCACCTTACCTGGAGCGGCTCGAGGGCGTTGCCATAGCGTTTGTGATGGGCGGCTTGCAGCGCGAGATCAACATCACCGTCGATGAGCGCAAGCTGAGGTCATACAACCTCTCGCTGGACGACGTGATCGCGACAGTCAGAAGAGAGAACATCAACATCTCCGGCGGGCACGTATCCCGCGACTTCACCGAGTATCTGATAAGGACGCTGGGCGAATACAAGACGATTGAACCAATCAGGAGCACGGTCATTGCGGTCAGGGACGGCGTGCCGATAAGGATAGCCGATGTGGCGACCGTGCAGGATGCACACAAGGAAGTCCGCAACTACACCAGGCTCAACGGCAAAGACTGTGTCATGGTGGCGATACTCAAGCAATCAGGCGTGAACACTTACTCAGTGATCAAGCGGGTCTATGGTGCGCTTTCCGAGATGAAGGACATCATGCCGAAGGACCTCAAGATGAAGGCCCTTATGGACCAAGGGGTCTTCATAGAGCAAACGGTCAATCGAACGCTTCGCGATGCGCTGTTCGGGGCAGCGTTAGCGATCATATTCTTGCTCATATTCCTGAGAAGATGGCGTCCCACGTTCACGGTCGCGCTGGCGATGCCTATCTCAATCACGACCGCCTTCATCGGGATGTATTGGCTGGACTACACGTTCAATCTAATGACTTTGGTTGGGTTCGGGCTTGGTGTTGGGATGCTGGTTGACAACGCCGTAGTTGTGATTGAGAACATCTTTAGATACATCGAGCAGAAGAAGGGACCCAAGGACGCAGCTAAGCAGGGCGCCTCGCAGGTCACGTTGGCGATCACAGCCTCGACGTTTACGACGGTTGCAGTTTTCCTTCCGATGGCGCTTATCAAGGGCGTGGCTGGCCAGTATTCGAGGCCGATGGCGCTTACGGTCTGTCTTGCGCTTCTCTCTTCGCTTATCGTCGCTACTACGATTGTGCCGATGATTGCCTCGCTTCTGTTCAAAAGAGGCATCTCGGGTTACTCGGCCGGGAGCTTCGAGAGGCCCAAAGCCATTTATGAGAGTCTGCTGAGAAAAGTACTTCACAATCGCAAGAAGGTCCTCCTGGGGCTCATCGCCGTCTTCGGGCTAGCGATTCTTGGCGCCTTTGCCCTTGGCTTTGAGTTCATGCCGCCAAGCGATTACCCGATGTTAATCCTGAACTTCAAGCTGCCCGTGGGGACCACTCTTGAGCAGACCGGCAGAGTCTCGGAAGGGGTAGAGACGAGCATACACAACACCGAAGGTGTAGATAGTGTTCTGGCGTTTATAGGGCCGAACGAGGGTGGCCACGGCCCCGGCGGCGAAGACGTCAGTACAGGCATGGTCTTCACAAGGTTGCTCGATACAGACAAGCGAACGAAGACCAGCGACGAGATCCAGGACGAAATCCGGAAGAGTCTGCCCAAGATCGAGGGCGCCTCGTTCAGTTTTGCAGGCTTTGGCGCGGGCTCGACTCCCGGCAGCGCTGACCAAACGGACGTCGCGATTCGCGTATTCGGCAAGGACCTGGAGGTTCTCAAGGCTTATGGCGAGCGTATTCTGAGGGTCGTTGAACGTGTGTCCGGGACACGGGACGCTGACATCAGCCTTAAGGAGGGGAAGCCGGAGCTTGTCATAGAGCTCGACCGGGACAAGGCGTCTCAGCACGGACTTTCCGTCAGGCAGGTCGCCGACTATGTGAAGAACGCGGCCTTGGGCTACGTCGCGACGCAGTTCAGGGTTGGCGGAGACGAATACGACGTGCGCGTCCGATTCGCCGAGAGTGATAGGAATACGATCGAGAAGATTCTCAACATCGATATTCCCACGCCAGCCGGGGCTCATATCCCGCTCTACCAACTGGCTAAGACGGAGCTTGGCGCAGGCCCGATTGAGATAACGAGGGAGAATCAGGAGCGGAAGGTAACTGTAACTGCGGACGTGTCTGGTCGGGACCTCGGAAGCGTGCTGGCGGACATCAGGAAGGGGCTGGCCGACATGCAGCTGCCGAGGGGATACTTCATCGATTACGGCGGCGGCGCCGAGGACATGCGCGAGACCTTCACCGCGCTGCTCTACGCGTTTGCTGCGGCCATTCTTATCGTCTATATGATAATGGCAGCCCTGTTCGAGTCGTTTAGACAGCCGTTCGTCATCATATTCACCGTCCCGTTCGGACTGATCGGCGTCGTCATTGGGCTGACGGTGTTCGGCAAGACTGTCTCCACACCGGCCCTTATGGGCCTCATCATCCTTGTCGGAATCGCCGTCAATAACGCCATCGTGATGATCGACTACGTCAACCAGCTGAGAAGGCGAGGCGTGGATAAGGCCGAGGCGCTGATAAGGGGCGCTGTAACGCGGCTTCGGCCAATCCTGATAACCTCGCTCACAACGATAATGGCCATTCTGCCGATGGCCGTATCCACGTCCGAAGGCTCCGAGATGCGCTCACCGATGGCCGTCGCAATCGCGTTCGGACTCGGCGCTGCAATGCTGATGACCCTCTTCGTCATCCCCGTCATCTACAGCATAGTCGAACGCATCCGCTTCAAGCCCGAAAAAAGCACCGGGCACCAAAGGTCAACGTAAGGACGGCCGCTTTCAACCATTCCTGCGAAACCTAGCGCGATCTCGAATAGTGTGCGGAGGCGATCGCCTCTGCTCGAATCAGAGCTCGCTGGAGGTAGCTCAGGGAGGAGACTATTCGTCCATAAGCCTTAGGGCCGCCTTCATTAGCTCTGGCTTTATTCTGAAACCAAATCGTACCATCTGATCGAGGATCGTCGCAATCTGGGACAATCGCCCGTCTTTTTTGGCCAGCAAGATGATGCCGAGAGTCCCACGGACAGCGATACCCAAAGATAAGGCACATCTTCTGGCAGACCGATCGTCAATCACAGCCTCGTAGCCGGGTTTATTATGCGCAAATGAGAGGACTTGTGTTTCTCCTGATCCCAGGCTTTCACCACAGGTTCTACCAGGCCTGGGCATACAACAAATCTTTGCCCCTCTTCTCTTAACCACTTTCTGGCCGGATCATCCTTTGGGCCGCAATCGATTTCCTGAGCAACCCCATCGGGGATGACGATCTCACTGCACATATCGGTAATCAGGTGGAGGTGAGAGATTCTAGCAAGAACGATCAATGGAGATGAGTTAACAACCCACCTCCTATCCACGGGCAGATTCCTCTGCCAGCTCCTCATCAGTCGTCTGAAACGGAGAAACTCGGAAACGATTAAGCGCCGAAAGGAACTCCTGCCGACTGACGCCAGCCAGTTCCGCGGCTTTGGACTGTGAGACCATCTCCATCTCATACCATTTCACAGCAGCCGCCAGTCGCATCTCCTTCACAAACTCAGCTGGGCTTGCCCGCAACGCTGAAAAAACATCCTCGGGAAGCTCGATCGTTAATTGCACAGAAATGTCGATACCCTCCAAACAAGCGCTTCGTAGCGGTCTTATCTCCAACCATAAATCAGCACTTTGTGGCTGTGTGCAGACCTTACCTGATACACGCAATTATGCAAATAAAGATGGCACAGCGGCCGGCGTGTGAAGGACAAGCAGGCTGGCTCTACCCTAGCGCCGACAGGTCGATCGTCTTTCCGACGCCGGCCCGGATGTAACGGTCGCCAAACGCCTCCTCAAAGAGCTCCCTCGCCCGGTCGCCCGAGCAGTGCGTTGGGGCGGCCCACTCAACACCTAGACTCTTGAGGCGCTCGATCACCTCTCTTATGCTCTCGTCTCCCGACATGAAGAAATGGAAGCCCCCGATGGCGAGAAACCGCGTTCCGCCCGTCGTATCACGTGCCTTTGCGACCATCCTCTCGATGCCAGGGTGCGCGCAGCCGCTGATGACGACGCCTATGTCGTGCACCATCGCCACAAGCGACTGTTCCACCTTGAGGCGGCCCAGTTCGCCGGTCGTGAAGACGTTGTCGAAGAGCATCTGTGGCTGGCGCATCTCGACAACCTCGGCGCCGGCCTGCTCGATTCGGGACCTGAACTCTCCGGGAAAGGACGCCGGCAGATAGACCGTAACGTTCGCGTTGGCGGCCAGGAAGGCGGACAGCCCGCCTGTGTGGTCGCCGTCGATGTGAGAGAGAAAAACAACGTCGATGTCGGCCGGGTCAATCCGAAGGTCGCCGAGGTTTCCAAGCAGCGTCTTGCCGTCGCCGCCTGTGTCGAAGAGGATGGTTCTGTCAAGGCCCCGAACGACGCAGGAGAACCCCCAGCCGGTCTTGAGTCCCTGCCGGTGCTGATAGTTGTCATATACGATTGTCATCGTCACGCTGTCTGAGGGATTGTTCTTGCTCATACCTATCTCCTTCATTATGCTTTACATGCCCCAAACCAAGCGGCTACCTTTGTTATGCGCCAACGTGCCAACTCCCGCAGTCAGGAACCTGCCGGCTGCTCCGCCATCCTTGTCTTGAACTTTGATGGGCAATCTATCACTATTAGGGCACTTCACTATGACAGATGTTTCGGCGTACGAGGAAGGAATGACATAGGAGGCGGCATGATGGGCAAGATGTCAGTTACTGAAGCCCTGAGAAAGGTTATAGAGGATGAGCATTGGACACGGAAGACGCTTTTAGGCGGCCTTTTCTTGGGCATACCGGTTCTTTTCTTCTTCTCTAAGGGCTACTTGATGCAGCTGCTCAGAGCAGCTATTCGGCGGGAGACGGACAAGGGTCTGCCCACGTGGCGCGCCGGAGAGTCCTTCGTCCTCGGGGCAAAGGCCTTCGCGGTGTGGGTCCTTTATTATATCTTGCCGGCGCTTTTCTTATGGTTGGCAAGCATCAATCGCGGGAATCCTGCATATAGCACACTCCTCACGATAGGAATAGTGCTTGGGATCATCTCAACGCTGCTTATGCCATGGGCTGCAGCGGTCTGGCTGAGCACTGGCTCCGTGAGAAGCGCCTTCGATATTCGGCGGCTTCTCAAGGTGTTCGGCTTCTTTGGTGAATACCTTGACGTGTTTGTTCGCTGCCTTCTGCTTGTCGTGTTTTCGGCGGGCATGCCATTTGCTGGGTTCTTCGCTGCGATGGCCTGTATGCAGTTGCTCGGCGAGGTTACAGGGAAGTACGTCGAGCACCCGGCAGGCGAGAGGCCGGAGGTTTCACAGCGAGGATGAGTAACCTGACGAGGACCTGTGGCGATGCTCTGGCCGAGACGCAGGGCAGCCAACGTCGCCGCGTTGCCGGATTGGTTAGGCACTTGGATGATTGACACGGCGTTGGTTTTTTCGTCGAATGTGTAGGACCTGTTTGAGATTGAATAGAGGTATTAAAAATGGGTGAAGAGAGACAGGCAGCGCTCGTTACCGGGGCTGCTAGGGGGATCGGGAAGGCGATCGCTGAGCGCCTGGCGAGAGATGGACTGAACGTCGTGTTATGCGACCTGCTGGAGGATGAGATGGCCGAGACCAAGCGCGAGCTGGAGTCGCTTGGCTCGGACACGCTGACGTTCAACTGCGACGTAACCGATTCTGCGAGGGTGGACGCGATGGTCAAGGAGACGGAACAGCACTACGGGCGGCTTGACGTTCTGGTCAACAACGCTGGTATAACGCGCGATAATCTGTTGATGCGGATGTCGGACGAGGACTGGGAGAGAGTTCTCGCGGTCAATCTGAGGAGCGTCTTTAATTGCACTAGGAGCGTTATACGGGGCATGGTCTCGCGCCGAAGAGGGCGGGTAATCAGCATCAGTTCCGTGATAGGGATAATGGGCAATGCTGGTCAGGCCAACTACGGCGCCTCGAAAGCGGGGATTATAGGATTTAGCAGGAGCGTTGCGAGGGAGGTCGCATCTCGCGGTGTAACGGTCAATGTTATCGCGCCGGGCTACATCGACACGCCAATGACGCAGGACGTGCCAGAGAAGGCGAAGGAGCAGATGTTCAACATGATCCCTATGAAGCGACTCGGCCAGCCGGAAGATATTGCCAATGTGGTTGCATTCTTGGCCTCTGATGATGCAGGATACATCACGGGGCAAGTGATTAACGTAAATGGCGGAATATATATGTAGCGGCCTTTGGTGGCCGGCGCAGTTTCGGTAGTTTAACTCTGGTAACAGGAGGTATTGCTGGGATGGCTTTCGATAAGAGTGTTGTTCTGGACACCATTGTAAGCAAGCTGAACGTCAAGAAGGATCGGCTGTCCAACGATGCGTCTTTCAAGGACGATCTCGGAGCGGATTCGCTTGAGTTGGCGGACCTGATAATGGAATTTGAGGATAAGTTCGACATTAAGATCTCCGAGGAGGACGGCGAGAAGCTGTTGACCGTCGGGGATGCCCTAAACTACATCAAGCAGAAGGTTGAGACCGACAACTAGATATCCTTACTATCGAGTTCTTGACTTCCTCGAGACAGCAGCATGTCAGTGGGCTTTCGCGACTGTTCACGTGTGGAGGTGGGCTGGCGCATTGTAGTCTTATCTCTGGGCAAAGCGCGGGCACTTGCCATCGCGAGTCCCCGGACAGGCTGTCCGTCTGGTCAGGGATTGTACTTTTCTTGTCTCGAGGCTTGTTCCAAAAATGAGGCATCATGTTTTGCACAGACGAGTAGTGATAACGGGCCTGGGGGTGGTTACTCCTGTCGGGATCTGCGTTGATGCGTTTTGGGAGTCGCTGGTCTCGGGTCGGTCCGGCATAGGGCCTATAACTAAATTCGATGCGTCGGAGTTTACTTCGCGGATAGCCGGCGAGGTCAAAGGGTTTGACCCACTCGACTATCTAGATGCCAAGGAGGTTCGCAAGCTCGGGACCTTTATTCAGTTTGCGGTGGCCGCAGCTATGGAGGCGAAATCAGACGCCGGGCTTGAGATCAATGGCTCCAACGAAGAACGAGTTGGGGTTCACATAGGCGCTGGAATAGGCTGTCTGCCGACTATCGAGGAGCAGCATAAGAGGCTACTTGAGAAGGGTCCGAGGCGGATTTCGCCGTTTTTTATCCCGAAGCTGATCATAAACATGGCGTCGGGTTACGTTTCCATCATATTTGGGGCGAAAGGCCCCAACTCCGCCTCTGTTACCGCTTGCGCAACCGGCCTGCACTCTATCTCGGAGGCGTTCTTCTGCGTTCGTGATGGGCGGGCTGACGTGATGTTTGCCGGAGGGGCAGAGTCGGTGATTACGCCGCTTGCGGTTGGCGGTTTCTGTGCGATGCGAGCTCTTTCGACGCGTAATGACGAGCCCGAGAGGGCGAGTCGTCCATTTGAGGCTGAGCGAGATGGTTTCGTTATGGCGGAGGGCGCGGGCATCGTGGTTTTGGAGAGCCTTGCGCATGCGACGGCGCGTGGGGTGAGGATATATGCCGAGTTGCTTGGCGCTGGCATGAGCGCGGATGCCTATCACCTTGTGGCACCTGATCCGACTGCGAGCGGCGCGGTGCGCGCGATGAAGGCAGCGTTGGAGGATGCGGGGGTTGTCCCGGATGAGATTGAGCACATCAACGCTCACGGGACCTCGACTCAGTTGAATGACAAGGTCGAGACAATGGCCATTAAGTCCTTGTTCAAGGATCGTGCCCGCAAGATTCCCGTCACGGCCAACAAATCAATGGTGGGGCATTTGCTTGGCGGTGCTGGAGGCGTAGAGACGGTCGCAGCTGTTCTAACAATGGATAGAGGTGTGATACCGCCGACGATCAACTACGAACATCCTGACGAGGAGTGTGATCTCGACTACGTGCCTAACGTTGCCAGACGAACGCAGATTCGGATGACTTTGAGTAATTCGTTTGGCTTTGGTGGGACGAACGTCTCTATTGTGTTGAGGAAATTTGAGGAGTAGGCAGATGCGAGCGAATGTCCGGCCGCGGGGCGGATGGGCGTTCGCGCCGTCTGTGGGGAAATGACTTCCGACGCCCAGCGGGACATAATTGACGCCAAGGTATTTGCTCTGCAGAAGAAGCTGGGCGTAAAATTCAACGACCCGGCGATTCTAGAGCGAGCGATCACTCACACATCGTATTCGAATGAGATAAATGCCTCGGCGTGCGCTAACAACGAGCGGATGGAGTTTCTCGGGGACGCCGTGCTCAAGCTCGTTATCTGCGACTACCTTTACCGGCGATACCCCAATGTTCGCGAGGGGGACCTGACCAAGGTTCTGTCATACGTCGTCAGCGACGCTGTTCTGGCCGAGCACGCCTCGGAGGAGTGCTTGGGCGAGGCGGTCCTTCTAGGCAAGGGAGAGGAGATAACGGGTGGCCGAGAAAAGACGTCCATTCTGGCCGCAACGTTTGAGTCGCTGATCGCCGCGATATATTCTGATCAGGGTCTGCCGGAGGCGGCTCGGTTCATCATTGGCAAGCTCGGCAGCCAGATCACGTTCGCCGTGAGCCACAAGGACAAGCTGAACTACAAATCGCTTGTTCAGGAGTACTGCGTCCACAAGTTTAGTGTCAGCCCGACATATCGAGTTACCGCTGAAATCGGGCCACCGCACGACCGGACATTCGAGGTTGAGATACTCATCGAGGACAATGTGTGGGGCAAAGGCTCAGGCCGGTCGAAGCGGGACGCGGAGCAGCGGGCGGCCAAGGAAGCGGTTGATGCGCTAGAGAAGTCGGAGAGTAAGAAGTAGCGATGTTCGAAAGCCTGACGCTTAGGCTCCAGTCAGTTTTTCAGAAGCTCAGGGGCAGGGGGACACTCTCGAAGCAGGATGTCTCCCTGGCCATGCGCGAGATTCGGCGTGCGCTGCTTCAGGCCGACGTCAATTTCAAGGTGGTGAAGGATTTCGTCGCCCAGGTAGAGCAGGCTGCGATTGGGTCAGACATTCTGTCCGGCCTCGATCCGGGGCAACAGGTGGTGAAGCTCGTCCACCAGAACCTGATAAGTCTTCTGGGCGAGAAGGTTGCCAAACTCAAGGTCGCCAGCAAGCCGCCGACCATCATAATGCTTGTGGGGCTGCAAGGTTCCGGCAAGACGACTGCGTGTGCCAAGCTTGCAAGGCTGATCAAGCAGGCGCACAGATTCCCGCTCTTGGTTGCCGCGGACATTTATCGTCCTGCCGCGATAGACCAGCTGGAGAAGCTAGGCCAGCAGTTAGAGATCGAGGTCTTCTCTCGTGGCAAACAGGACCCGGTCAAGACCGCGCAGGAGGCGGTGCATTACGCTCAGTTGAAGGGCTGGGACACAATCATCATCGACACGGCAGGCCGGCTGCACATCAACAAGGAGCTGATGAGAGAGCTCAAGCAGATGAAGAAGAAAGTTCAGCCAACCGAGATACTGCTTATCGCAGATGCTATGACTGGGCAGGACGCCGTCAATATCGCCTCGTCATTTGACGAGCAGCTTGGCATCGACGGGGTGGTTCTGACAAAGATGGACGGCGACGCAAGAGGTGGGGCGGCGCTCTCGATACGGGCGGTAACGGGCAAGCCGATCAAGTTCGTTGGTCTGGGTGAGAAGCTGGAGATGATCGAGCAGTTTCATCCAGACCGCGTGGCGTCCCGGATACTCGGGATGGGGGACGTTCTGACGTTCATCGAAAAGGCCGAGCAGGCGATGTCGAAAAAGGAGGCGGAGGAGCTTGAACGGAAACTCAGGCGGGATGACTTCACGCTAGAGGACTTCATGGGTTCGCTCAAACAGCTGAAGAAGATGGGGCCGCTTGAGCAGCTGCTGGACATGATCCCGGGCATGGGCCGGCTGAAGGCCCTGAAGAACTTCGAGTTCGACGAGAGCGAGATAGTAAAAGTCGAGGCGATCATAAGCTCGATGACCACGGAGGAAAGGGTCAACAGCTCGATCCTAAACGGCAGCCGGCGCAGGCGGATCGCACTTGGTAGCGGCACGCTGATTCAGGACGTCAATGCGCTGTTGAAGCAGTTTGCCCAAGTGAGGAAAATGATGAAGCAGATGAAAGGGAGAAAAGGGAGCTTGCCCGCCGGCTTGAGGTTTCTTGGAGGTTGACTTTGCTCGGTTGTTGCTGTATTGTGTTATGTTTAGGGGCGAGTTTTAGTATTTTGTGAAGTTATTCAAGATTGGAGATCGAGGGAGTTCCCATTTTGGAGGATTTGGATGGCAGTTAAGATGCGGCTTACTCGTGTGGGTAAGAAAAAGAAGCCGTTCTACAGAGTGGTGGTTTGCGATTCTCGGGTGCCTCGGCAAGGCCGGTATCTCGATTTGGTGGGGACGTATGACCCTCTCAAGGAGCCTTCGGAGATAAAGCTGGACCACGACAAGATTCGCACTTGGCTATCTAAGGGCGTTCAGCCGACAGTTACTGTCAAGAGACTACTCAGGATTACTGGTTTTTACTCGGAGCCCAAGGAAGATTCAGTTAATGCGCAAAGTGAGGTTTGAGGGTTCGACCTTTTGAGTGATGTGTGCTTGCATCGATTGGGAGGAAGGCGAAGCCTCTTCAGAACCTAAGAGCGGAGGAGGCCAGATGAAGGAGCTAATAGAGCAGATAGCCAGAGCTCTGGTTGATGAGCCGGAGCAGGTTCAGGTAACCGAAATGGGTAGTGATAAGACTTTGGTTCTTGAGCTCCATGTGGCACAGAACGACCTGGGTAAGGTAATCGGAAGACAGGGGCGGACCGCCAGAGCGATGCGAACTATTCTGGACGCCGCATCCAAAAAAATGAGAAAAAGAGCAGTTCTGGAGATCGTAGAGTAGCGCACCCAAAACCAGGCACTAAAACAGGCCTCAACTCCATTATCGAACGTTAACCTTATCGTTCGGGAGTGGGTTTTTGCGCCTCTTTGTTACTCGATCGAGCAGATGGCGCTAGGACCAATGAACCCAAACTACTGCACAGTAGGAAAGATAGTGAAGCCTCACGGGCTCCGGGGAGAGGTCAAGGTTATCCCAATGACCGATTTCCCCGAGCGATTTGGATTGAGGCGGGAGGTTTTTCTTGAGCCGCCCGATGAGCCGACTCTGATGGTAGTAGAGTCGACAAGACCTCACAAGAACGCTTTTCTGGTGAAGTTCAAGGGGGTTGACACGATTTCCGATGCCGAGTCGCTGGTTGACAGGTTTGTCCGGGTCCCGGATGAGTGGCTTCCTGCACTGGAGGAGGGGACTTACTATTGGCACCAGCTCGAAGGACTCTCGGTTATAGATGACGGCGAGGGCGACATTGGCAAGGTTGATCATATCTTCCGGGCGGGGGAGTTTGGCAACGATGTGTTGGTCGTGGTCGGCGATGCGGGCGAGCGGCTGGTCCCTATGATCGATGAGGTCATTCTCAAGGTCGATCTTGACGGGGGAGTGATTCGCGTGCGCTTGCAGGAGGGGACGTAGGATGCTAACTGCGCACGTCATTACGCTATTCCCCGGCGCATTTGATTCATTTCTTGCTCATTCACTTGTGGCAAGAGCCCAAGAGTTCAACGCCATTTCAATTCATGTTCACGACTTGCGGGATTTCGCCCATGACAATCACCGGTCAGTTGATGATATGCCGTTCGGAGGCGGCCCGGGGATGGTTTTGATGCCCGGTCCGCTCTTCGAGGCGGTGGAGAGCATCAAACAAGAGGCGGACATTGACAGGGTGATACTGATGACCCCTCAAGGCCGGCTGATGAGGCAAAAGACGGTTTCGGAGCTGTCCAAGATGCGAGGCATAGTGGTCATCTGCGGACGTTATGAGGGCGTGGATGAGCGAGTCAGGGAGCATCTGGTAACGGATGAGCTGTCGGTTGGCGATTATGTCCTCGCAGGCGGAGAACTGCCTGCCATGGTGGTTCTTGAGGCGATAGCGAGATTGCTTCCGGGCGTTGTGGGGTGTTCCGAATCTACATTTGACGAATCGCACAGTTTTGCTATGCTCGAATATCCTCAATACACGAGGCCGTCCAAGTTTAGGGGCTGGAAGGTGCCCAAGGCCCTTCTTTCTGGCGATCACCAGAGGATTGAGCGGTGGCGGGCGCGGCAGTCACTTTTGCGGACGCTTTTGAGGCGGCCAGACCTGGTGGCCGGGTGGTGGAACGACCAGGGGGGAAGGGACGAGACCCAGAAGAGGCTCTTGGCTGCGCTGAACGATGACTAGAATTGATATGCGTGTTCATATTTTTAGGTTTGCGGGGGTGATTTGACTTGCAGAAAACAGACTTTGCGGAAGAAGCGTATCTAAAGAAAGATATACCGGAGTTTGCCGTCGGGGATACACTCCGGGTCTATGTGAAGGTCAGGGAGGGCGACAAGGAGCGACTCCAGCCGTTCGAGGGGCTCGTAATCAAGCGTCGGGGGTCCCGCCTGGGAGAAACCTTCACCGTCCGACGCGTTACGCACGGCGTCGGCGTGGAGCGGGTCTTTCCGCTCAACAGCCCGAACATCGGCCGGATCGATGTCAAGCGCATGGGCCATGTCCGGCGGGCGAAGCTCTACTACGTTAGGAAACTTCGAGGTAAGGCAGCCAGAGTCAAAGAGAAAAAAAGAACTCAAGCGACGAGTAAGCTCCAATAACAGCGCCTCAACATGACTACGCTCGCGCTGTATCCTGGAACATTCGACCCGATCACGCTCGGGCATCTTGATGTTGTTCGTCGCACGCTCGGCATATTCGATGAGGTCGTTGTGGGCATCGCACGAAACATGAGCAAGACAACGACATTCTCGGGGGAAGAGCGTCTAGCGATGGTGCAGGGGTCGCTTGCGGAGCTTGGTCTTGAGCCGGGCTCGCGGGCGCAGATGTTTGCTGGCCTGACGGTTGAATTCGCCGCGAGGGTGGGCGCGACCTCGATCATCCGAGGCATCAGGGCAATAGCGGATTTCGAGACGGAGTTCCAGATGACGCTGATGAACCGCAATCTTAGGCACAAGATTGAGACCGTATTCTTGATGCCGAGCGAGCGTTATTCTTACGTGAGTTCAAGCCTAGTCAAGGAGATATGCTCCCTGGGGGGGGACGTGAGTAACCTCGTGACCGGGTGTGTGCTTCGCGCGCTGGATGCGAAGCTTTCGAGGGACTGAAGATCGGATCATCATGCACACATATAATCGCTCTGATCGTATCGAGCACCAGGTCCAGAAAGAGGTCTGTGAGCTGTTGCTCAGGAAGGTTAAAGACCCCCGCATCAACTGCATCACGGTTACGGGAGTGAAGGTAACGCACGACTTGAGGCAGGCACGAATCTACTACACGCTGCCTCGGCGAGATAAGGAGCGTTCGGATGAGGTGGAAGAAGGGCTAAAGAGCGCAACCAGCTTCGTGCGGGCCGAGCTCGGCAAGAGACTGCGGCTAAGGAGGGTGCCGGAGATATGCTTCATTAAGGACGAGTTTTACGAGCAGGCGCTGCGTGTGTCCGAATCGATCGCTAGGCTTGAGAGAGAGGGTGAAAAAGGCTCTGACGATGAGCGATGATGCGCTTCAGCAGGCAGTGTCAGTCATTCGCAATGGCCGGACGTTCGGGGTAGTCTCCCACGTTGACCCGGATGGCGATGCGGTCGGAAGCATCATTGCGGCAATGCTGATGCTTCGCAGGCTGGGCAAGGAAGTCCGCTCGCTTCAGAATGACACGATCCCCGACATCTATAACTTTCTGCCCGGATACCCGCTTGCTGCAAAGGTTGATGCCGCGCCTCGCCGGCTGGGACCGGGCGAACTGGACTGTGTGATGATCTTTGACAGTTCCTCGTTCTCCCGTGTCGCGTGGGACTACGACGATAGAAGTGTCCCGGCCAAGAAAGTGATCAACACCGATCACCACAAGGACAATGCACTCTTCGGAGATGTGAACATTGTTGACGGCAAAGCCTCGAGCGCATCAGAGTTACTCTTTGGCATTATCGATGCGTTTGGCATGGGTGATGACGTCCAGATCGCCACGAACCTATTCACCGGTATCTCGACAGACACGGGCTCCTTCTCGTACTCGAACACGACTCCGGCGGCGCTTGTGATCACGTCGCGGCTGGTCGAAACGGGCATAGATGTGGCGGGCATAACGAAACATCTGGAATGCAACTTCACGTTGCCGAGACTCGTGTTTTTTGGCAAAGTTTTGGCTTCCGCTCAGTCCACTGAGGATGGCTCGCTCGTGTGGATCGTGGGGACAGAGAAGATGAGGCGCGAGTCGGCATTTGGGGGTTCAACGGAGCAGTTCACCAACTATGCGATGAAGGTTCGTGCGGCGGAGGTAGCGATCTTCTTTTCACAGGATGGCGCCGACCGATGCAAAGTTAGCATCCGTTCGAGAGGGCAGATTGATGCCCGGTTGCTGGCGGCGTCGTTTGGTGGAGGTGGCCACGAGCGGGCGGCAGGCTGCATTGTGCGCGGGAGCCTTGATAGTGTAATCTCCGATGTGGTCGAGGCTGCTCGCAGCGAATTGAAACAGGCGGCCAGTTCGCGCCGCAAAGCTTCATTGGATTAGGGTAAGGCCGGCATCGAGGGCCTCAGGATTCCTCCTGGGTTCTTGAATTGCCGGGATAAACAGGATCATCTTAGCTGAGAAGTGGGAGGCATGTGTTGAGCAATAGATCAGCTAACGTGAATGTGTTCGAGCCCTTTGGGCTACTGAACGTGTCAAAGCCGAGGAGCAAGACCTCTTTTGAGGTGGTAGGTCTGCTCAGGAAACTGCTGCACGTCAAGAAAGTGGGTCATACAGGGACATTGGACCCCATCGCAAGCGGCGTCCTGCTCTTGTGTGTTGGCAGGGCGACGAGGCTGCTTGACTATCTCATGGGGCTGCCGAAATCCTACGTTGCCTGGATGAAGTTGGGCGTGACAACTGACACGCTCGATTCAACCGGCAAAGTTCTGGAGGTCCGGGAGGTCCCGGAGTTTAGCTCTGAGGATATCGAGCCAGTTCTTAACCAGTTCAGGGAACACATTAAGCAGGTTCCCCCAATGTTTTCCGCGATCAAGCGGGACGGCAAGAAGCTGTATGTTTTGGCCCGGCAAGGCGTTCAAACAAGTGTAGAGCCGAGGGATGTCACGATTCACGAGCTTGAGCTTCAATCGCTCTCGAGATCAACGGTGCAGCTGGGAATAAGCTGTTCTAAGGGCACCTATATCAGGTCACTCTGTGCTGATATCGGTGAGAAACTCGGCTGTGGTGCTCACGTTTTCAGGCTGCACCGAACTAAGATCGGTGTCTGGGGCATTGACGATGCGCTGCCATACAGCCGCGTCTTCGCGCTCAGCAGGGACGAGATACTGGACAAGCTGGAGCCAATTGAGCACATCTTGCCCGAATTCGTGCGCGGTGAGGTCTCTCCCACGGCCGAGCACTATGCGCTCAACGGCCTTTCGATCGACATCGATCAGGTGAGACTGACAAGTGATGTTTCGGTGGGTGATCCTGTAATACTTCGCACCTGGCGTGGCGAGCTCATCGGCATATTTCGAGCTACGGAGCCATCTGCCGACGACCTAGTGCGTCGTCCGAGCTTGCCGATGGTTCTCAAGGCGGAGAAGGTCCTGCTGACATCGTCGCCTCCCAAGAGCTATCCAACTCGGGACACTAAACCAAGTTACCCAGCTCGCTCGAAACGACCCTACGACAAGAATCGGGGCTCGGGCAGGGGAGGCCGCTCACGGAGATATTCGGGCGGAAGACCACCGAGTACACACTCACAGTAATCGAGCACCAGAAAAAGGAAAGCATATATGCAGGAAGTCCAAAGCGTATCTTGGCTGGTAGCTTTTCTCGCGGGACTCGCGAGTTTCTTATCACCATGCGTTCTGCCTATCATCCCCTCTTATCTAGCCTTCATTACGGGGCTATCGCTCTCTGAACTGACCGGTGAGAAGAAGTATGGCAAGATAAGAAGGACGACTATCATCAGCACCTTATGCTTTATATTGGGCTTCAGCGTCGTTTTCATCTCGCTCGGCGCTGGGGCCAGCAAGATCGGCCTGTTGCTTCAGGAGCACATGGCGATCATCAGCAAGGTCGCCGGCGTCATCGTCGTGATCTTTGGCCTGTACATCATGGGCGTTTTGAAGATCCGCTTTCTCACCAAGTACAAGCAGGTGGAGATCAAGAGCAAACCAGCCGGATACATCGGCTCGTTTCTTATCGGTATCGCGTTCTCGCTGGGCTGGACGCCGTGCGTGGGGCCTATACTCGGCGCGATTTTGCTCTATGCGAGCCAGTCAAACACGGTCTGGCAGGGCGTCTATCTCTTGTCCTTCTACTCGCTGGGCATGGCCATCCCATTCTTCCTGACCTCGATCGCAGTCGATAGCGCACTGGGCTACTTCACCAAGATCAAAAAGCACATGCGCAAGATAAACATCGCAGCCGGCATTCTGCTGATACTGGTCGGGATCATGATCTTCACTGGCTCACTCTCGTCCATAGTGAATGAGTATCTCGCTCCGCTCTTCACCAGCGACGTATAAGACCATCTCTTGAGCGCCTCGGCGTATCTGCCAGAGCAGAGCGCGAAGTAACTTATTGGACAGCCTCATAGAGACAATGGCGGGGTCGACGGGGATCGAACCCGCGACCTCCGGCGTGACAGGCCGGCGTTCTAACCAAACTGAACTACGACCCCGGTCTCAGTGAACTATAGTGCACCCACTGCTGATTGCAACACCCTAATCCGGCCCAGATTCACAGGGAGCCTCAAGCACGTGTCCTCCGCTCGCTCATTTGCCTACAAACCTCCAACCTGCTGGCCGCCACATCTGCCGAGCCAAGCCGGGGGCGCTATGACGCCAGCTTGCCGAACCATGCTCCTATTCGGCCACAGGGCTGCAAGACAGTGCGATTGCCCGACTCTCCCATCAGCCCTATACTATTCCCAGCAAAACGGATATGACATACGAATGAAGACAACGCCAAGAGATACTGCCATATTCCTAACCTTTGTTATCCTTGCCCTAATAGCGAGGTTCGGCTACCTCGTTCAAACAGCCGATTCATTCATGGGACAGCTCGTTGTCTGCGACAGCAAACTATATCAGGCCCGAGCCGCAGAGATACTTCAGGGGCACATCGTCCCGAACGAGGCCTTTCGGCTCAGCCCACTCTATCCGTATCTCTTAGCGGCCGGATACTACGTATCGGGCATTATAAAGCCCTATGTCGTAAAGCTGTGGCAGGCGCTTCTGGGCGCGCTCTCGTGCGGCCTAACCTACCTTCTCGCGAGGCGCCTATTCGGCAGCAAAGCCGGCGTCGCTGCCGGCATCCTATACCTTCTGTTTGGCCCGCTCATGTTTACGGAGAGCCTCATCTTGCTGGAGAGCTCGATGTGCTTCTTGCACCTCTTGTTCCTTTTCCTGTTGGTTGCAGCGTTCGACAAACGCTCACCGCCTCTGGCCGGAGCAGCTGGCCTTGCGCTTGGCCTTACTGCTCTTCTGCGGGGGAACGTCCTGCTATACGTGCCGGCGATTATGCTGTTTGCACTGTGGCGACCGCACGATGGCCGGCGCCAGGCTGCTCGACGCCTCGTGCTCCCGCTCGTAATCGGTTTGTCGGTCCCGCTGTCGTTCTCCATCACGGCCAACTACTTGGCTGAACGCGACTTCGTCCTGCTGAGCTCGAATGCCGGATACAACTTCTATGTAGGAAACCGGCCCGGCGCGAGCGGGGTATATGACAGGATCAGGCAGTTCAGAAACGTCGCGTCCCACATAAACATCGATCCTGACGGCCGAGACTTCGCCCGGGCCGTGACCGGCAAGAGTCTCTCTCCGTCCGAGGCGTCTCAGTTCTGGTTCAGGACCACGCTCAGAAGCATTCAAGGCAAGTGGGGAGGGACTTCTCTGCTGTTTCTCAAGAAAGTCGGCCTCTTCTTCAACAGACACGAGCTGCCGCAGATGTATTGGTTCGGCGTGGCCCGTGAAAGCAGCACACTTCTGAAGCTTATGCCCATCTCTTTTGCCATCATCACGCCTCTTGCACTGTTCGGCCTCATCCTCGCCTTCGCCAGACCAGGTCCGCAGCGACTACTGGCCACCTTCGTCGTTCTCTACGTTCTCTCAATCGCCATTTTCTTCGTGGTCGCCCGATATCGAATCCCGATAGTTCCTCTCCTGCTCGTATTCTCAGGCGCAACCATAGCGTGGTGGCTGGACCGCCTCCGCCCAGGCTCGGTTATCAAAATGCTGAAACCGGCTCTCCTGCTCGCAGTTCTCGCCGTGCCCGCCTTCTTGCCAATCCAGGTCCACAGACCTGCCGTGGTCTATGCTGATTATGCCGCACACTGCCTCGCCCATGGCATCCTGGACCAAGCGTCCGCCTTCGCCCAAAAGGCGCACGAGCTTGCCCCGAAGGAGAGTTTCCCCATCTTCATCATGGCCCGGATAGCACACGTGAACGGCGACATCACCTCTGCAATCCAGCTATACCGCAAGGCGGTCCAGGCCAAGTCGCCACAGCCGGCCTACTTCTCGTCTCTCGCGGACGCGCTGCGCTCAACAGGCGATTTCGATGGGGCGCGGCAAGCCCTGGAAGCAGGACTAATCCTTGCGCCTAGCGATCTGTTATGTCTCGTGCAGCTGGGCCAGCTCCTCCAGAGCAGCGGCGACATCGCCGGCGCAAGGGCGGCCTACCAAAAGGCTGTCGCATCACATCCAGATTCGGCAATGGCTCTTTTCAACCTCGGACAACTCGAGGCCAAAACCGGAGATGTCGAACTAGCGAGGCGCCACCTAGACGAGGCCGCTCGCCTCGATCCGAACAGGCCGGAGATAAAGAAGGCCCAGGAGTCCCTGAGAAATGCGGCTCGCGACGACCGGGAATAACCGGTAACACATCGCCGCCTCTCTTTCCGCCTCCGGGCAAGTCCACACAACCCAGGAGTTTCCCCAGAACGGGGAGATGATTTGGTGGGTTGCTGGCTATGTAGCGGTGTTTTGTGCGAGAAGAAACTCGTGCTTCGTAGCCTTCGCAGAGTAGCAGTGGAATTAGGGTTGAGCTGATGCTGCGTTTTGGCTCCCCGAAGGGGGGCCACAATGGTAGCCGTAGGCGCTGGCCGCAGGCCCAGCCTACGGAATCTGGCCACACACACGTCCCCGACCCTGGAGGGGTCGAACAATTATGAGTCGCACGGATGTTGTGCAGCCCCTTCAGGGCTGGAAGGCGTTTTTCGCCGTTCCTGATCCGTGGGTTTACACCCACGGCTACTCACATTGTCCCCCTTCAGGGGATTCGAGGATTCGCAGCTGTTGCCAAGTGCCTGAACCGAAAACGGCGCCATGAACCACTCCAAGACAGAACGGGGCAACTCCGCACAACGAGCTTGCAGGCCGCGGCCGCAGATATACAATGATGCGGTGATGATACAGGACATTCTGAGATCAGCATTCGTAGATGCGCTCAACGCGGCCGCTAAGGAGCATGGCTGGCAGCTGCCAGAAGGCCTGCTGGTGACGTTCGGGGTCCCTAAGTCGGAAGACCTGGGCGATTACAGCTGCAACATCGCCATGGTTCTGGCCAAGCATCTGGGTGCAAATCCGAGGCGGCTTGCCGACGCGATTGCGGCCAACATCGGCGAGGAACAAGGGATCATCAAGCGGCTTCAGGTAGCCGGGCCCGGCTTCATCAACATCTTCCTTGAGGACGTGTGGTGGCAGGAGACCATCCGCGAGATACTGAACGACCGCGCTGAATACGGGAAACAGCAATCGGACGCGCCTCGAACAGTCCAGATCGAGTTCGTGAGCGCAAATCCCGTCGGACCGCTGAACGTCGTTAGCGCACGGGCTGCTGCGCTGGGCGATTCGATGGCGAACCTGCTTCAGGCCACGGGCCACACCGTTGAGCGGGAGTACTACGTCAACGACGCCGGCAATCAGGCCCTCCTTTTCGGGCAGTCCGTCGCCTCCCGATACATGGCTCTCATCGGTCGCGATTACCCCTTCCCAGAAAACGGCTACATGGGCGATTACATCGAGGACGTTGCGCGTTTGATATACGAGAAGAACGGGCGCGAGTTCGAGGACATGAACGACGAGGCGGTCTTCAATCGATTCAACGCGACCGCGCTTGGCAAGATGATAGCACTTCAACGGCGGACGCTCCTCGACTACGGCGTCGAGTTCGACGTCTGGTTCAGCGACCGCAATCTGCGTGAACATGGCGCCTTACAGCAGGTCATGGCCATTCTGGATGATGGCGGAAAGGCGTTTGAGTCCGAGGGCGCCAAGTGGTTCAGGGCGACTGACTATGGCGACAATCGCGACCGCGTCCTCGTCAAGAAGGACGGCGAGGCAACGTATCTGCTCGGCGATCTGGCGTATCACAGAGACAAGTACGAGCGCGGCTTCGACCTTCTGATCGACATTCTCGGCCCCGACCACCAGGGGCAAGTTGACGGCCTTTTGGGCGGGGTTGAGGCGATGGGCTACTATCCCAAGAGGCTGACGATAATCATCTCGGGCCACATCAGGCTGCTGAAGGATGGCGAGGCGCTCGCCATGTCGAAGCGGGCGGGCGAGTTCATCTCGATGGCCGAGCTCTTGGCGGACGTTGGCAAGGACGCCGCGCGGTTCTTCTTCCTTCTGCGAGGCGCCTCATCCCACCTCGACTTCGACATGGACCTCGCCAAGAAGGAGACGCCCGAAAATCCCGTCTATTACGTGCAGTACGCCCACGCCCGCGTGTGCAGCATCTTCAAGAAGGCCGCCGAGAAGGGCGTGGAATACAGCGAGGACCTCCTCGCCGCGGACCTCTCCTTGCTTGACGCGGACGAGGTCCGCATCGCCAAGCGGCTATGTCGGTTTCCCGAGTTAATCGAGCGTGCTGCCGCCAAGCTCGAGCCGCACAACGTCTGCTACTTTCTGATCGACCTCGCGTCCGATTTCCACAGCTACTACAACAAAACGAAGGTCCTGACCGACGACCCCGCACTGACAAGCGCCCGCCTCGCCCTCTCCGCCGCCGTCCGCCAGGTCATCGCCAACGGCCTCGCGCTGATCGGCGTCTCCGCCCCCCAGGCGATGTGACACGGCCGCGTAGAGTCATCTAGCTCAGGGGCGTGGTCTCAGAGCCCCTCTACTAAGCCATCGCGAGGGAGGAACGCGTGAGACCAGACCACAACACTGCGACTGTTGACGCCAATGGGAGCGCGGCCTAACTCGCTAACCGTCGTGGAGGGACTTCCATAACTCCTTCCCGATGTCTTGCTGTCGAGACATCAGGTCTTCAGTTCTGCACGGCACGGGTTTGTCAGTGTGGAACAGAACATTCAAGTGCGGGTACATTGCATACGTGTAGAGATTCGGGACCTGGAAGTACCCCTTATATCCGATTATCTCAAGAAGGATTCTGGCGACATGCAGTTGACAGAGCGAGAGCCAGGCCGTCTGATCTTTGAACCTCCCGACCTGCCCGTCGAGAGGAGGCTTGCCCTCATGAAGCACTAGCCCACGTTTCACACCCAGATCCCTTTCGAAATCTTCCCGTCCTGAGGCATCAGTCCGGATCCCTAGGGCGTCTTCCAGCAAGGTAACATCCCTACCGAATCCGCCCCTCGTCTTCTTTTTCTTCTTCGGCCCCTTCTTCAGTGACTCATAGCAGGTTCTGGCAGAGGCAAGGGACGCTTCCGTGTCATTGGGGAAGTTGTGCGTGATCGTATCCAATGCTATATACACGTAAGAGAACGCGCCGTGAAGATTGCCGACGCTCTGATCTTTTAAGCGGCATGACGCTATCAGGTGGGAAGCTGCGCAATACCACCACTTCCTATCGAAGACCCTGAATACGGCCATGACACTCAAGTAGTTTCTTAGGCTACGCCGGTCGGGAATCAAAGAGCAGTTGTCATTCCAATCGCAACTCGTAATGGATGAGACATGCACCCTGGCATACGGGAGATGGTGTTTGCTTTCCTGGTACTCCCAAAACCGTATCTCGACCGAATTGAGAGTTGCCAATCGCAAGGCAATCGCCAATCGCGCGAGCTCTTTTCTGAGATCCTTCCAGTTCTTTGCCTCAAGCTCAGCCCCTCCTCCTCGAATCTGAACGAACCCGGTGGGAACTCCCCTCCAACCCTTGAGAAGTGCCTCTTTGCGCGCTTTATGGTTCGGCAAGGCATAGAAGATCAAATCCCATCGCCCCCAACATGCTTCGAAGAGCCGTTGGGACCCCTCGGGCATTTCCTTCGATTCATCCCTCTGCACACAAGTGGAGTCGAATGGAATGGCGGGAAGGAATACATTGTAGAGATACGCACGGACTTGGTTGGTCACGCCAGTGAGTTCTTCAAGACTGTCAAAGCTCAGGCTCAGAACGATTAGCGCAGATGGGGCGATCTCGATGAGTCTGGCTCGCGGCTGAGATGAATCTAACGAATCGCGGAGAAAGGGGAGGTTTTCCGCAAAAAGGGATGACGCGTCTTTGCATTTTCCAACAAGATGGCGGAGCTCGGGCCGATCATCGGGAAGACACAGAGGCGGTGTGTCTCGCTCATTCTCGCGCCGATACAACCATGCCGTCACCCTGCACGATGCGTCGAGGATGGTCATGCCCTCACCATCTATGAGCACCTCATTGTCCCGACTCTTGATCTCACCCCAGAATTGATACCGGGGCTGGACGTCATCCTTCGGATTGTCCTCTTCACCGCGCGGGGACCAGCTGATCAAGGGCCTGATGAACTCATGACAATATGTTTCGCTCCTTAGAAGACTTGGTTTAAGCGGCGCTCCGGCGAGCTTTCCCTCATTTTTCTGAGTTTTGTCCATCACCGCCCCCGATCTCCTTTCTTTCTGGGCGCTTCCTGCCAGTTTCTTGATGACGACAACGAAGAGGTGTACCTTCTTGAAGCCTATCATAACATAAAGACCGCTTATGACGTGGCGAAACCTGCTTCGCCGCTTGACGCGAAGGATTCTCTTGATGGGCGTCAGTTGAATGCCCCCGAGGGGCATAACACGAATAGCCGTAGGTGCAACCTACGGATCGAAACGGACAGAGAGAGGAGGCTGTGCGGCTGCCCCAATTCCCCCGAATGAATTCGGGGGTTAGGACTATAGTAGCCGTCCGAATCGCCTCGGCTGAAGCCGGGCGATGATGTAACCCGGATGGCCTTCACGCACCGGGGAATGAGCTGCTCGGTATCGTGTCCCGTCCGGCGATGAGGTGCCCTGGGCCGGAGACTCCTTACTCTGAATCACCGTATTTCAATGCGGTGATATGGATGACTCTCATTATTCTAACACCCGAATTCATTCGGGTGACCTGAGTATGCCTCGGCGCCCCCTCCTCCTCCCCGGAATCCTCATCTGAAGGGGATATAGATGATGGCGTGCGGATACGCACCTGGCCGCCGTCAGAGCCTGGGGACATGCTATGGCAGTCCCCACCACATCTAAATAATCCGGAAGTAATCCACCAGCACGCAGCGCCGGCGCCTCGTGAAGGTGCGAGCCGTCGTTGGACCCTCGCCGGTCGGCCCCGCAATCGTGTATGACGTGGGACCCTCGCCGCCGAAGCCCAGCCCAGCGTATGAAGGGGCGTTCTTGACGAATATGCTCGTATTCATGCGCGAGGCCATTCTGCTCAGGTTGGCAATGTTTCGCGAGTACATCATCGCCGTGTGGAAGCAGTTCTGCTCGGCCAGGTAGGCCCAATCGATTGCATCATCAACGTTTCTCGCGCGGACGAGCGGCACAAGCGGCATCAGCATCTCGCGCATCACCAGCGGATGCTGCCGGTCGGTCTCGACGATGAGGAGCCGTTTGCCCTGGGCCAGCGAGAGGCCAGCGGCCTGCATAATCTTTGAGGCGTGGCGGCCGATGAGCTTGCGGTTGACGGTGAGGTTTTTAACATACTTGCTCGGCTCGTAGTCGGTATAGACGACCTTCAGGACTGCGGCGAGCTCATCCGGCGATAGCTCGTAGGCACCATTGGCGGCCATCCCGCGCTTCAGCTCGTCGGCCACGCTCCCGACAACGAATATCTCCTTCTCTGACACGCATAGCACGTTGTGGTCGAAGCTCGCTCCATTGACTATCTCCCGCGCCGCGAGCTCCAAATCAGCTGTCTCGTCAACCACAACCGGCGGATTGCCTGGGCCTGCGGCGATCACTTTCTTGCCCGAGGCCATCGCAACCTTGACGACGGCTGGCCCTCCGGTTACTACTAGAAGCCCGATCCCGTCGTGCTTCATCAGCGCCTTGCCCGTATCGATCGTGGGGTCAGCCATGCAGCAGAGAACATTCGCCGGCCCGCCTGCCGACACGATCGCCTCGTTCATCAG
>DATLAJ010000102.1 GCA_035527515.1 bacterium | reverse complement strand
GCCCAGTCCGGCACCGGCTCGCCTGCTTCGATCTGCTTGGGCCAGCGGTGGCCGAGGAGCCTCAACGTCAGAACGGACACGTAGTCCTCAGAGTAGCGTCTCTCTTCAGTGTGACACCGCCAGCCTCGTTTCTCAATACCTTCCTTTATCAAGAGGTAAGCCGAGACGGGATGCAGCTCAAGGTCAGTGGACAACTTCTCAAGCAGCGTTTCACAGGGAATAGGTATGCTCGCACCAAGGACCTTTTCCTCTGTTTGGCCATCCTCATCTTGGTCGGCCTGTTCAACCACGTCAGGATCGTCTTGCGCGTCGGATGGCTCAGCAGTGTTCTCGTAAGCCTGTCTCAGTCTTTGCACGATTAGGTCCGAGCCGTTGATCGGACCGTCGGTCATCCTCGGCACGCTAGCGGGAATCCCCAATTCGCGCAACTCTGGCAAGTCATCCAAGCCAACGACTCTTCGGTTCCATCCCGCCGGAACGCCCGTCTCGGACAGAATGGCCTGCACATCATCTTCATTGACCTTGTATATTGAGAGCACCGCGTGTTCAAGGGAGCCCTCGATCGTATGGAGCACCGCCGCCAGACGCAACTGCGAATCCTGAGACTTCCGGATCGAATCCAGCAGGGAACCCTCATTTTCTGGCCCGGAAAGGTCTAATGACGCCTCAACTATGTCCCGCGAGATCAGATTCCTCTTGATCCTTATAGCTTGAGCGGCGAGCAGTTGTACGCTCCCGAGACGGCACTCCAGTTCTGGCCAAGGACACGGCAGCGGCGTTAGAACAACATAGCCGACGCGGAACTTGAGGTCTTGAGTGAGACTTCGCAGAATGAACGAGATCAACCTGGTGTTCATGAGTCCGGCTATGGCCTCGCGGGGCACGCCGAAGCGAGGGAATATGGACAGACTGGCATCGTCGAATATGCAGCCGTCACTGAACCTGACGCTCATGCTTCCTTGGGCAAATAGACTGTAGGTTAGCCCCCTACGGCCATAACAGTCCGGATTTCGCACAACAGCTTTGGGGTACAGCCTAGGTCGAGCGCCTGCCTTCTCCCAGTCTATGACAAGCCATTGCAGCCCCGCCCACTTCTGATACCTACCGCCTTTCAAATATGGGAACCATGTCTGTGGTTTCGCATCTATCTCCCAATGAAACCTGAGGAATCTGTCATTATGAGCAGTTGACAGACCAGCCTTCACTTCGGCTATGTCCATCAGCTTGCACTTCCCGCACAGTAAGCCGATCAACTCGGTGCTTAGCCAATAGGCCAGAGGCGACTCTGGAATGTTAGTGTAAGCGTGCTGCAGCCTGACCGAGACAATGTTGTTCTGTGAGAATCCTGAACATTGAAGAAGGGCAGCTTGCTTCTCTGCCGGACTCCTTAGGCCTACCAGTCGCAATGCTGTGAAACAATGGCTTTCGTCAGGTGGCGTTTTGGATATGGTGAAAAGTACGGAGTTGACTACCTCTCCAGACACCTCGGTGAATGCGCAAGGACCCAAATGAGCGAGCGCCCTGATGCGTGCTTCTCGCAGCAACCCCTTAAACCGGCCCTCCGGGGCCGCAGCGAGTTCATCTTTGGTCAAGGCTCGCAATCGAGCGAATGATCGTAGGAACATCCACGAGTGCTGAGTGACCATCGCAACATAGCCATCACGCGTTGCAAGTTGTATGCAACGAAGAATGAAGGCTGCGTACAGGTCGCGTTTTCCCTCGGGATAGAAGGCCTGAACAAACTCCTTCAGGCCGCCGTTCATGTTCTTTGAGCCCATGTACGGCGGATTCGTGGCGACCACATCGTACCGCCGAAGGCACAAGTCCATGAACTCAAAACCGCGCTCAGCATCAGTAGCGAACACGGCAGCGCGAACCCGGCCCTGCGCCCGGGATACCTCGAAGAAACCGTGAAGAGCGGCCTGGACTTTGCGGCTAAGTTCATCCCAGAATTCCTCATCGGAGATGGCAGACTCGAAAGATAGCTCAAGTTGCTCCGGCGGCTTCATCTCCGGGAACAGGTAGTTCTTCTCTTTCTTCGTGCAGATGGCTTCCGCCCACCGCAGCTTCTCATCGTGGATGATTGTCCGGAGGTCGACCTCGGGGCGG
Organism: bacterium; assembly: GCA_035527515.1. Classification (NCBI taxonomy): domain Bacteria; species bacterium. The sequence goes on along the minus strand of DATLAJ010000102.1, from coordinate 132 downwards.
GCCAGCGAACCTACCTCCTTGAGATTCCCGAGCTTGCCGGCAAGGGCCTTCAGCACGCGGCCCACGCTCGGCTCGCGGCTGAATCCCGCAACGAATTCATCCCATTGCGGCCCCTGGAGCAGCGAGGCGTCG